>NZ_JAAHHZ010000006.1:85332-92266 GCF_010672005.1 Moorena sp. SIO4A5
GGGGTAAGGTTTGAAATTCCAAATGCAAAATAGCATCAGCAACTCGCACAAAAAACAAGGCATCTGCCCGAATTGGTTCTGTGCTTAATTCGGTGTTGAGAATTTCGATATCCTCTGCTGGTTCTTGATTAAACAACCAACGGGTAAAGGCTTGGGGATATTGTTCAACTAAATATTTTAGGGTACTGTCGTAAGTCATTCACTTAGGAAAAGCAAGACCAAGTCAGTATATAGTATTTCTAACTAATTAATGAATAATATTACTGATTACTGTGACAAATCATTGCGCAAACTTTCTAGATTCTCACGGCAGGTTACAGTGTTAGGATGATTTGACCCTAACCTGTGTTCTAAAATATCCAATGCCTGTTGATAGAGGTGTTCGGCCTGGTCATAGCGCCCCTGATATCGGTAGAGTTCAGCCAGGTTGTTGAGACTGGTGCCTACATGGGGATGGTCGTGACCCAGCAGCTGCTTTTCCATCTCCAAAGCCTGTTGATAGAGGGGTTCGGCCTCATCATAGCGCCCCATTGAGGAGTAGAGTAATGCCAGGTTGTTGAGACTGGTGGCCACCAAAGGATGGTGGTGAGCCAGCCGCTGCTTATACAGCTCCAAAGCCTGTTGATAGAGGGGTTCGGCCTCATCATAGCGCCCCTGATTATAGTAGAGTAATGCCAGGTTGTTGAAACTGGAGGCCACATCGGGATGGTGGTGACCCAGCAGCTGCTTTCTCATCTCCAATGCCTGTTGATAGAGGGGTTCGGCCTGGTCATAGCGCCCCATTTCGTCGTAGAGATTTGCCAGGCCGTTGAGACTGGTGGCCACATCGGGATGGTGGTGACCCAGCAGCTGCTTTATCATCTCCAAAGCCTGTTGATAGAGGGGTTCGGCCTGGTCATAACGCCCCATTGACTTGTAGAGAAATGCCAGGTTGTTGAGACTGGTGGCCACATCGGGATGGTTCTCACCCAGCAGCTGCTTTCTCATCTCCAAAGCCTGATGATAGAGGGGTTCGGCCTGGTCATAGCGCCCCATTTCGTCGTAGAGAAATGCCAGGTTGTTGAGACTGGTGGCCACATGGGGATGGTCGTGACCCAGCAGCTGCTTTCTGATCTCCAATGCCTGGACCAAGAGGGGTTCGGCCTGGTCATAGCGCTCCATTGACTTGTAGAGTGCAGCCAGGTTATTGAGACTGGTGGCCACATCGGGATGGTTCTCACCCAGCCGCTGCTTTCTGATCTCCAATGCCTGTTGATAGAGGGGTTCGGCCTGGTCATAGCGCCCCTGATTATAGTAGAGTGCAGCCAGGTTGTTGAGACTGGTGGCCACATGGGGATGTTCCTGACCCAGCAGCTGTTTAAACAGCTCAAATGCCTGTTGAAAGAGGGGTTCGGCCTGGTCATAGCGCCCCATTGAGTTGTAGAGTCCAGCCAGGTTGTTGAGACTGGTGGCCACATCGGGATGGTGGTGACCCAGCAGCTGCTTTCTGATCTCCAATGCCTGTTGATAGAGGGGTTCGGCCTGGTCATAGCGCCCCATTGAGTTGTAGAGTCCAGCCAGGTTGTTGAGACTGGTGGCCACATGGGGATGTTCCTGACCCAGCAGCTGTTTAAACAGCTCAAATGCCTGTTGAAAGAGGGGTTCGGCCTGGTCATAGCGCTCCATTGACTTGTAGAGAAATGCCAGGTTATTGAGACTGGTGGCCACATCGGGATGGTTCTCACCCAGCAGCTGCTTTCTCATCTCCAAAGCCTGATGAGAGAGGGGTTCGGCCTGATCATAGCGCCCCATTGAGTTGTAGAGTAATCCCAGGTTGTTGAGAGTGGTGGCCACATCGGGATGGTCGTGACCCAAGCGGGTTCTAGTTATTTCTAAACATCGCTCATACCATGATTCAGCCTGGTCATAGTGGGACTAAGCGCGAAATTCAAGCCCAAATATAGCCCTTACTCGCTTTATAAGCGACAAATACGTCCCAGTTCTGATGGATCCAATGGACAAAACGGCAAGACATAGCACTCCGAAATGCATCTATTGCTTCAGCAAATGTCTTTAATGGTTTGTGGCTCCATCGCCTTCGCAATCCTCCTGTGAGTTGATGCCAAAGAATAAAAGTATAGGCACACATCACCAAGATGAAATGTCTCATCAGGCTACGTTTGTGCCTGACTTGATATTCTTTGAGTCCCAACCATCCCGCTTGCTCCCGATAAAAGACTTCCACCCAATTTCTTTGAGCGTAAGTCTTCACCACCCATTCTGCAGTCACCACATCCGCTTCAACATTTGTCAAAAAATAGTCAATCTCTGTGGCTTCACGCTTATGTCGGTTGATTCATGACGATGGCCAGACTTCGTTTTCCACTCAAGCGGGAAATTTTAACTTCCATTGTTGCCACCCACAGGGCTTTTGACTTATTGAGATTGAGTTTGACTTCGGTGAAAGCCTCTTTGGGTAAGCTTTCGGCTAACTTATCCACTCGATAAGTTTCCACAGATTCCTGGGCTCGGGTGACAGTAACTTTTCGTTCGCGTAGCGTGCGCTTTTGGCGCATTTTTGGCGATTCCTCCTAAATACTTTAATTTTCGATTTTCTAGTTCATTAAGGAAAGATGTATTATTTCCATAACCGGCATCAATTAGGACAATTCCCGGATGATAGCCTCGACTTAACGTCCGTTCAATTAACTTTAATGCCCGCTCTGGTTTTTTGAGAAATGAGGGGTCTTTCTTTCCTGAGGGTAAAGAATTCTCGTGCTCATATAACTCAATATCCAACGGCAGGCTTTTTCGACCATCATACAGATGGGTTGTTACCACCACTATGCCGTTATCTACTTTGCCAATCTCTCCGATATATTGCCTTCCCACACCATCGGTGAAATTCCCACTCTTTCTATGTCCACTGTCGTCTACAATCAAAGAGAAACCACGGGGAATTTTCGTCTGACGACAGCTATTCATCACCTGCAACCGGCGTTCGTTGATGTCCTGTTCACACCAGGAAGCCCGAACGGTAAAATGCCGTAAGCTGTGGTAAGACACATCTACGGCATTCATAGCGAGCTGAGATAGGTTTTTCCTTTCACTTTCTCCCAATAATCCTCCCAGATAGTGTCTAAACTCTTTTCTCTGGGCTTTATTGTGGAAGACATCGTCAAAACGCTGACACCATCTCTCAAAGCAAGGAGGCATGGCTGTCGAAATTGTTTCTCTCATTGGATTGATTGGGACAACCGACTAACCTAAAAAGGTTATCCTATATATATTAGCACTATTTCTGTCCCTGATTATCGCGCTTAGTCCCAATAGGTACCTTGACCGTAATAGAATTTTCCTAAGCCCGTGAAGGGCGAGATTAAATCTTCATCCTTCAGCCAGTCAGTTAGAACTGTGGCAGCTGCGGCTAAATGAGGGATAGCGGGGGTAACTACTGCAATCTGATCTTGAGTTGGTATCTGGGGAATTTCTTTTGCCTTAGCCACCATTGTCTTACAAAAGCTTCGCTTGTAGCTATCGGCCTCTGGTAATTGAGCCAGCTTGGTCTGGAAAAATTCTCGAATTAATTGATGGAGCCGATAGGTTTGCTGTTCGGTCAGTTGCAACAGATTACGATTGACCAGATAGCGATCGCGTAATTCTTCCAATTCTTCCTGTTCTTCTTCCCATTCCTCTTCATCTTCAGTTTCGATCACACAATTCTCTACCAGGTACCACTCAAAAGGAGCTTGAGCAAACAGACTCAGACGACATCCCAACTGCTGGGCTTCTGGACAATCTTTCAAATCTTCCGAGGATAACTCAAAGGCTGCTGCTACACCCAACTGGGCTGTGATCTCCCCTTGTTCTTTTGGATCAAGTAATGCCCTTGCTGCTAATTTCTTTTTCTCTAAACGTTTCTGAACTTTAGCAATGGTTAAGCTCGGATGTATATCTAAATATCGTCCGACTAACTCCAAACCTAAGGGCAAATAACCCAACCATTCACATAAGACTTCTGCTTCTTTTCGTTCCTTCTCAATGCGCTCTTTTCCAACAAGGGATTCCAATAATTCCAATGCTGCCCCTGGGGATAGCACATCCAGGTCAATTCGTCGGTAAGAAGCCCCTGGACGCTGACGGCTGGTGACCAGTACTTTGAAGCGGGATTGGGCTGGAGGTAAATAGGGCTGAATTCTCTGTTTATAGTCGTTGCTGAAAGAAGGCACATCATCCAACACGATCAATGCTGTTCCTTCTGGCCAATTTCTCCAGCAGTATCTTACCTGCTCGTTGAATTCTAGTTGATCTGGAATGGTTAATCCTAATTCTGTACGGGCAAAACTAACAACTTGAGTCCCGAGATCCAACCCTCGCACTTGGAACCAGCACAAACCACCAGGGTAATTATCCTGATTTTTCAAAGCATATTGTAGAGCTAACTCGGTTTTGCCCACACCACCCATTCCGGCAATGGCACAAATTGCTAGTTTATTGGTCTGTTGAAGTTCCCGATGGAGCTGCTCAAGTTGAGCATCCCTACCGACAAAGTAGGGAGTGCCACGATTGATAATGTTAGTGGGGGGATTTAATTTTTTTTTTATTCCCCTTGGAATCGGGTTGTTTGGTCGTTTGCGCAATAACTCCACTGGTATTGGTTTTGTGCCGTCCTTTCCTTTGGGCAATCTGAAGGTACGATCGGGACCGATATCCCGCCCACCGTCCTGTATTTTGCCTGCTTGACGGGGGTAGATGCGGAGGGAGGCGGTGTTTCCTTCGATCTTCAATTCACATAGTGAATAACCATGGAGCCGTTTCTCTTCTTCTTTCCCCCAGCTTTCAAGGCCGAACAGGGAGCAGCCTTGCAGTGTGCTTCGAGGATTAGCACCACCTTCCGCCCAGCTGCTCAGGTTGGACTTGTGCATATGTCCGAACAGATGTAAAGCGAATCGTTCCGGCGAGCTATAAATCTCCCCTTTTAGCTGCTCTTGGGCTTCTTTGTTTAGCCAATCCTGGGGGTGGTGGGTAAGTAGCAAACAGGCATCGTGGTCTTGTGCCCAAGACGGCCCATGGTCATGACTTTCATTACATGCCTCATGGAACTGGCACATATCTAGAGCCAGCTTACCGTGTCTACCGTCCATCAGTTGCAGAAACGCGCTATTGAGTCCTAAAATTCCGAGTTTGAACCCATCCTTCTCAATTGTTGCTGAAAAATCTCCTGGCAGTATGCCTTTTGAATAGATGTCGGGCTTAGGTACGGTCGTATTTTGCCACCATTGAAGATAATTATCGAAAGCCTTGTCTACAAGTTGTCGCTCAGGACATTTGCTGTTAGCCCAAAATGCCTGTTGGAATTCATGATCGTCCCACCGATCCTGGAGATTAATCAATACGGAGTCAGACTGATCTGGTCGAACCAGGTCGTGGTTGCCAGGTACAGCCAGAAACTTTGGCTCAAATTCCATCTCGCGAAACTTTTTCCAGAACTTATCTAAGAGTTTGTCTAGCTGTTGGAATTCCGATTCACTGCCGCGCTGAGTGAGATCGCCAGTAAACATTACCAAATCGATTGGGCCTACCGTTTCACAAAGGTACTCTAAATCCTTAAAGAAAATTTCCTCAACATTTGGCCAGAGAGTTTTTGAGCCTTTCATACCCATGTGAAGGTCTGTCAGATGTAACCACCTAAGGATCACCTCCGTGTGATCATACATTTTGACCAAGCTAGTTGAATCACTCACCGATTAGCTGCCAGTTAACTATATTGCATTGACCAGTAGATGCTTGAAACCCAATTTTGATTTAGTCTAACACAGGAAAATCAGGGAACAGGGAACAGGGAACAGGGAACAAAAGTTATAACAATTCATTTTATATACCTATCACAATTTATCTGATATCTATCATTTTTTTTAGTTACTGTTGCCGATGATATCAGTAACTAAACTCAAAAAAAAACGCGATTGACCGAAGGCAACGCTACGCGATCGCTAACATTTTTATTCTGTTACCGATTCCCGATTCCCGATTCCCGATTCCCGATTCCCGATTCCCGATTCCCGATTCCCTAAAAAAACAATATCCCATTTCATTACCGTAGGATTTCTTTCAATACCCCCTCAAAAAAAAAATTCTAAAAACCCTTGACAATTAATTCTATAATCGTTATGATTATATCTATTAATTTCAAACACGAGTTTAATTATGACTGAAGACTTTGTGCCAAACGAAAACAACAATCCTGAAGAGACCACTCCCGATAATACTCCTCAGGAACCTTCCCAAAAAAAATTCCCAGTTAAGCACATTTTGAAGGGGTCACGTAAAGCAATACTCAATACCATGCATACCCTTTATGCACTGCGTTACGCGGAAATCTCGGAGTGGAGCCCCCTTCAGCCCACTGGAATCCCAGGGGAATTCATTACGATGATGACGAAGTACTTAATTATCGGTTAAACTAATTGGCGGGGGGTTTTACCCCCCTGGCAAAAAAATCAGGTCTGATGTCAGTGGTCAGTGGTCAGCGGTCAGCGGTCAGCCCTTGGCCTTTGGGTAATAGCTAATAGCTGAATGATAATAGCTGATAACTGTTCGCGTAGCGCTTAAGCTGACAGCTTACGGTCTGATTAAATCGGATTATGTCTGGTTTGGTTTACAAAGTTGAGTCATAAGGATAACTCCTAGCCGTGGAAAGTATTTCTGCGGCTATTTTTTTTGGTTGAAGGTTGGGAGGTTGAAGGTTAAAGGTTATTCGGTTGAAGGTTTAAGGTTGGGATGTTCAAGGTTTAAGGTTATTATCCGGAAATTCCCCTTAATAAAAATTCTCCCCATCTCCCCATCTCCCCATCTCCCCATCTCCCCATCTCCCCATCTCCCCATCTCCCCATCTCCCCATCTCCCCATCTCCCCATCTCCCCATCTCCCCATCTCCCCATCTCCCCATCTCCCC
>NZ_JAAHHZ010000060.1:0-40919 GCF_010672005.1 Moorena sp. SIO4A5
AGGGATCTGGCTAGTTCAACAATGAGCCAGTGATGTACTCCTGGCCAAACTTCTGGATGTTCTAGGTAAGGGTTCATCCCTGGAAAAGGGGAAGGCATAAAATTTCCTCCTCGGTGCTTAGAGCGTTCAACTTAGAGCATTCAGCATTCAGGTTTTAGAACTTAGCTGACAGCTGACAGCTAACGGCTGATGGCTAAAAGTCTATTACTTATTCTAAAGCGCACCATTCAACACTTGTTGTGCCGAAAGCTGTAACCCCGGAAAAATAGTTGATTCAATCAACTCATCCCTGACAAAAACCGTTTCCTCATAAAGATCATCCACCAACTGCAACACCACAACCTGCTCTTTGAGCGGATCGACAATCCAATATTCGCGAATTTCCAGCAAGTTATACTCCACTCGTTTGCTGCGATAATCCGTCGTCCGAGTCGATTCGCTAACCACTTCAACCACCAAAAAAGGTGGCGATTCGTTGAGACGAATGATCGCCTCTCGATCCAGCATTCCCTGCCATTGCTCCAGTGTTGCCACCGTCACATCTGGAATCCGCGCTGTATCCCAACGTCCCCCACGGGGCGACTCGATCGCGAAGCGCTGCTGCAAGCAGATGGCAATAAACCCTTGCTTAGAAACCCAGGCTAACCCCTGAGCCTGAATTTCAGCCCGATATTGATCGTTGAGAAACTCAGTAATTGCACCATGTTGTCCTTTGGGTTGAGACATGGCAATCAGTTCCCCATTCACCAGTTCATAACGCCGATCAGTGCCATCGTTGTAGCTTAAGTAGTCTTCGAGGCTAAGCAGTGCAGTAGTGGCAGTCATCGGAGTTTTCCTAAGAAGCCATTTTTTTGATAATACTAGTTTAGCAAAAAATGGGGTATAAACTTTCATTTATAGCGATTGGCAGATAAGTTAATTATGAAAATGGGGCAAAAAAGATAAAGTTTACTTTTTAATTAGCAATAATAAATAACTTAGGTTGGATGCCAACTGCTTTATTCCCTATTCCCTTCCCCCCTTATTAAGGCAGGGCTGTTTCAAACTTTAGTAAGTTAACGATTATTGGAGATAGGGGGATAGGGGGATAGGGGGATAGGGAAATAAACTAAAATTTACCGAAAAATGCCCAAATTTAGTCATTAAAATCTTACGAATTAACCGCCTTCAATCAACTCAAATCACTAACAATTTGTTAACGGCCTTGGTGTAAGGGAACGATAAATTTGCCCAAAATCCCGAGTATTAGTCCAAAATTCTCCCCATCTCCCCATCTCCCCATCTCCCCATCTATTTTTTGCGAGAATGAAACAGCCCTGCCTTATTAAGGGGGGTTAGGGGGGATTCCTTTTCCCTGTTCCCTAAAAACCCATAAATATGTAGTCAATAAAGTCGCAAACCGCTATATCTTCTAATTCAAAGGGTCTTGTGCTGGTAATCCTACAGCACGGGGAAACTTAGCTGCCGTGGGTGATAATACTTTCAACAACAAACAATGACGAACACTATCGCTCAAAGGGGTAGTAAATTTTTCAACTGATTCAATCCTTCCACCTAACTTTTTTACCGCTGGCTGTAAAGCTTCGGTTTCTTCATCTGTCCAATGACCACGATAGAGAATCGCCAAACCTCCTTGTTTCAGAAGTGGTAGAGCATATTCAGCACAAACAGAAGGGGCACTAACAGCACGAACTAGAGCAATATCGTAGGAGTGTCGATGCTGTCGCTTCTGTCCAATGGCTTCTGCTCTGCCAACTAAAGTTTTAACATTATTAATTTCCAACTGGGGGATTAAGGTTTGGAGAAAAGTAATTTTTTTGCGAGTGGAATCGAGTAAAGTAATAGCAGTATTAGGAAATGCGATCGCAACTGGTAATCCTGGAAATCCCGCCCCCGTTCCAATATCAATAATTCTCTGTCCTGGAGTTACAGACTGCCATATGGGAGCCAATCCTACCAAAGAATCCCACAGATGCTTTTCCCAAAACTCCTCGGGAGCTGTAATCCGAGTTAAATTCAACTGGCGATTGCCTGACAAAATCCCTTCATAGAGTTTTTGAAACAACTGTTGTTGTTCTGGATCTGGCTGCCAATTTAGAGTTTGTTGCCAAACCTCTGTCATCTGTGGCAGCAATAAAACGTTTTGGTCATTTGTCATTTTGGCTCTACCGTACTTGTTATGCTAAATAAACAGTTTGTAAGAGGGAGCAGGGAGCAGGGAGCAGGGAGTAGTGGAAAAAGCCCGTATTCAAAATTTTTTGTGAGTTGAATAGCATAATTTTAATTCTACAGTAAGCTTTCTGGGCTTTTTGAGTATAAATTTAGCATAAAACGTACTGAATAACGGTAATTTTTTAATTTTTAAATAGGGTACCTAAATAAATTGTGATAATTTTTTTTCCCTACTCCCTACTCCCTACTCCCTACTCCCTTTCCTAAAGTACTCAACACTCACAACTCAGCACTAGCTAGATCAACAGCTTTTAATTCCCCTTGCTTAAGAGTCCAGCAGCGGTCAGCAATGGGCAGTAAATCCTTAGCATCGTGAGTCACCACTAGGAGTGTCCAATGGGTTTTGAGTTTTGCCAGCAGATTAACTAACTGTCTTCGCATAGACCAGTCTAATCCAGCTGTTGGTTCATCCAACATCAGTATATGGGGTTGACGAATCAGTTGTACTGCCAGAGCAAGGCGTCGCTGCTGACCACCACTCATGGCATGGGGTGAAGTATCCAGGGTAAAATCAGCTAGTCCCACTTCCCCCAAAGCATCATAAACCCTTTGTGACCCCAACTCTGGATGTCCCATCCGCAATTCTTCCAGGATAGTCTTACCACAGAAATGCCGTTCTGGAAACTGAAACACTAATCCTGCCAGTTGTGGTAGCTGGTCGTTTGTGAGTTCGGTTTCTCCCCAAAAGATGTTTCCTGCCGTGGGCTGGGCTAATCCTGCCAAAATTTCCAATAATGTGCTTTTACCAGAACCACTAACACCAATCACTAGTCCCAATTCTTGTGGTGCTAGCTCTAGACTCAGACCCTTCAAGATCGGGGTGGAGCTAGCTGGTGGATGATAGGTTAAGTCTCTAAGATATAGCATTGCCTTTTGCCCACTCCTTCCCTTCTCCCAAAATTTTGGAGGTTTCAAAATTTCATAGACATTACTATCTTAAGCACTCAGCTATCAGCTATCAGCTATCAGCTATCAGCTATCAGCTATTAGCCTTTGGGCCACGCTATGGGAATGGCTGACCGCTGACCGCTGACAGCTGTTCGCGCAGCGTGCGCGTAGCGCATATGCTTACTTACTATCTTATCCCCCAACTTCCGGTACTATGGAACCTGGCATCAAGTGCAACGTCAGTACTGAGGTTAGTAGCATATATTTTTAATATTGCCACAATGACGATGAACCAACGGTTTCGAGCACCAAAACAGATAGTTAAAGCCTGTGTCAGCACAGCAGTTGTATTAATCGGTTTATGGGGAATGCCCACCTTGGCAGCTGACCCCTTTCGCGACAGTAATCCTCGGAACATTGATGACACTGTTCAAGATGCGTTTGACTTCTTCTTCAAGGAGGGAAACTATAAAGAGGCTGAAGCTTATCTAAAAAAATCGGAATCTAGGCAGTCTAAAGAACCCATGACCTATGCTATGCTATCATCTCTAGCTTACTTAGATCAAGATTGGGAAACCTTCAAGACCTACGGAACTAAAACTCTTAAGACTGCTAAGGAAATGATTGCCTCTGATCCTTTGCGAGGTAATCTCTACACAGCAGTAGGTTATTTTTTGGAAGGGGCTTACGATTTTGAAAAAGAAGGTCCTATCAGCGCCTTGACTAAATTACAGAAAGTTTTTGAATATCTGGATGAAGCAAAAGAAATTGCTCCTAATGACCCAGAGCTAAACTTGATTACAGGCTACATGGATTTAATGTTAGCTGTCAATTTACCATTTTCTGACCCATCTCAAGCCATTGACAAGTTAGAAACCTATGCTTTACCATCTTATTTAGCCTATCGAGGCATTGCTGTAGGATATCGAGATTTAAAGCAATATTCTAAGGCAATAGACTATGTAGACCGGTCAATGGAAACAACACCAAGCAACCCAGATGTACTTTACCTTAAAGCACAAATTTTGCGAAAACTGGGGCAGGAGGAAAAAAGTTTAGATTTTTTTAACAAAGCTTTAGAAAAACAGAATCAACTGCCAAAACGCCACGCTGCTCAAATTACTTACGAGCAGTGCAAACTTGAAAATAAACTCACAGACGGGGATAGGAATTGCTCCAAGGAACGGAATCGCATCCGGAAGCGGGGAACAGAAGTGGTTCAGAAGGATGACTAAGTTGAAGGTTGAAGGTTGAAGGTTGAAGGTTGAAGGTTGAAGGTTGAAGGTTGAAGGTTGAAGGTTGCAGGTTGCAGGTTGCAGGTTGCAGGTTGCAGGTTGCAGGTTGCAGGTTGCAGGTTGCAGGTTGCAGGTTGCAGGTCTTACTAAGGACTTAGAACTCAGAACTTAGAACTCAGAAGTATATTTCACGGAAGTCTTGTTCAACAGTGAATCTTGATCAGGTATAATCACTCTCGTAAAGAGTTCGGGATTGTCCTTGACTTATGGTTCGCCTCAAGATAGTTAACAAGTTTGATAGCAGTTTCGTCCTAGCTCCAGAAGCCCGAGACCAGTTATTTGCTTTACTAACCGGGGAAAACTTCTTGGCTCAAGTAGCTGAAGCGGCTCAAGCTGACAGGGTTGAGTTTACTGAATTACTGTTTCAACCAGTTCCCTACACCACTTCAACCCCTAAGGGAATGCCAGCGGACTATGAGCAGTATCACGAATCTGATGATTATATCATCATTAATGTACCTCCTAACTTCATGTTCAAAGCCAAAATATTTAATCCCAGTCGCCTGTGTGGGATTTATCGCAAATTTCAATAAAATTTAGTTTTTATATTTATTTTTTAATAGTAATTTTTAATCCCATCCCATGCTCACCTCTGATAATCAAATTCCATCTCTGAAGGATTTAGAATTTATTCCCTATCTGGATGAAACGGGAAATCTACCAGAATATTTACAAAAAAAGATTGGTGTATACGCTATTTTTGACCAAGATAAAACCCTGAGATTTGTGAATTATTCCCGGGATGTATATATCAGCATCAAACAACATTTAGTTCGTCAGCCTCACTCCTGCTATTGGCTAAAAATAGAAACCATTGAAAAACCTAACCGGAGTCGATTAGAAACGATTCGTAAGGCATGGATTGAAGAGAATGGTGTGATACCGGTAGGGAATGGAGAGCAGGAAAATCTCTGGAGTCAGCCGATTGATGCTAAAGTGACAATGACTGAAGCAGAGCAGTTAGACTATGAGCAAAGTGAGGAATTAGCAAAAACGAAGATTCTCAAAAAAATTGCTCGGAGAGTTGAAGCTAAAATTAAAGATGAGCTAGAATCCCGAGGGGTAAAGACTGAAATTCGCTTCAATCCTAAGCTTAAAGAAAAGGGTTTACTTGACATAAAATGACTATCTCAACGGCTCATCCAGCTCTGCTAGTTCTCGCTGATGGCACAACTTACCAAGGCTGGTCTTTCGGAGCGACTGGTACAACCATTGGTGAAGTAGTGTTTAACACTGCTATGACGGGTTATCAAGAGGTGGTGACAGATCCCAGCTACTGCGGTCAAATTGTGACCTTCACCTATCCAGAATTAGGCAATACTGGTGTTAACCCGTCCGATGAAGAATCTGCTCATCCTCAAATCAGAGGTGCAATTGCCCGTAACATCTGCTACCGGCCCAGTAACTGGCGCTCTACCCAGTCCTTGCCCGATTATCTCGCAGAACACAACATCCCAGGAATTTACGGCATTGATACAAGGGCATTGACCCGCAAAATACGCTCCATTGGTGCGATAAACGGTGCCATTTCCACAGAAATCCTTGACTCCACTGAGTTATTGTCCCAAGTGCAAGCGGCTCCGAGTATGGCAGGATTAAATCTAGTTAAAGAAGTGAGCACTGACGAGGTTTACGAATGGTCTGATCCTACGGAAGCAAATTGGGAGTTCGGTCCGGCAGTTGATGGGGTAGAAAAGGACAAGGGTTTGACAGTTGTTGCTATCGATTTTGGCATCAAACGTAATATTCTCAAGCGTCTAGCTAGCTACAATTGTCGGGTAATTGTCGTCCCTGCTAATACACCGCCAGAAGAAATTGCTAAGTATAATCCCGATGGGATATTTCTGTCCAATGGACCAGGGGATCCGGCTGTAGTACTCGAAGGCATCTCAACCACCAAAGCCTTATTGGAGCGTCAGCAACCTATTTTTGGCATCTGCATGGGACATCAGATTCTTGGTCTTGCCCTAGGAGCGCAGACCTTTAAACTTAAATTTGGTCACCGAGGTTTGAATCACCCAGCCGGTTTGCAGCAAATGGTGGAAATTACTAGCCAAAACCATGGTTTTGCTATTGATCCCGATACATTAGGGGATCAGGTGGAAATTACTCACCTAAATCTCAATGACCGCACTGTGGCAGGGTTGCGTCACAAATCCTTACCGTTCTTCTCAGTACAGTATCACCCAGAGGCTAGTCCTGGTCCTCACGATGCTGACTATTTATTTAAGCAGTTTGTCGAGCTGATGCGATCGCGTAGCGTGGCCGTAGGCTAATCGCGTAGCGTGGCCGTAGGCTAATCGCGTAGCGTGGCCGTAGGCTAATCGCGTAGCGTGGCCTAGGGCGTGTTTTCAAAGTTTTCCGCAAGATTATGATCCCCCCCAGCCCCCCTTAAAAAAGGGGGGAGCCATACTCAAAGTCCCCTTTTTTTAAGGGGGATAATGGGGGATCTCTGAGGCAAGAAGACACGCCCTAGGCTCTTGACTAGAAACTGATTGATTCTGCGAGGGTTTGCGTTCGCGTAGCGTGGCCTAGAGCCAATCGCGTGACTCGCTTAGCGGCGACCCAGGAGCATCGCGTGCAATCCCCGATGCCAAACCCCAACTGTAGGGTGACCGGGTGTGGGACTAGAAAATAGCCCCTACATTGCCAGCAAACCAAGAAATATGCTTCAGTTATGATTAATCGGTTAGAATCATGGCTGGCTTAATTTTACCCTACCGCTAGACCCGGTCACCCTACCCCCCAAACTCTGATACTGTTGTATAATCTAAAATTGACGTTGTTTTAGCCCCTTGACGTGCTAAGCAACAAGCCAAGGTATGGTTATAGGGCGCGTTTATCAACGGTAACCAAGTCATCAATCTACTGTCACAGTAGTCAACTTGACAGTAGAAGTATTAGATTATTGATATTTATAAGCTATATCGAGGAGGGTGTTATTCCTGAACAAATAACCCTTACAGTCAGTTTAAGGGGCACTCGCCAAGTCGAGTCAAATTATCAAATTTTCCGCCTTACTGGATTGCTAGATGCCTTTTCGGAATCTACTCTCCGTAACGTTATTGGCAAATGTATTGATGAAGGTCCAGCGGATATTATTCTGGACTTATCTAAAATTGATTTTGTCGATAGCTCTGGTTTGGGTGCTTTGGTGCAGCTAGTAAAGAAAGCTCAAACTTCTGACGGAAGTCTACAAGTCGTGACCAATCCCCGGGTGACTCAAACTGTGAAACTAGTGCGCCTAGAAAAATTTTTCTCCCTGCAAGATTCTCTGACGGTAGCTGTGGAGAAAATCAAGTCTAAGTGACAAAATCGATGGTGATGGCGGGGGCAAAACCCGCCTTCACTTTCAGAAGCAGTGGGGAATCGGTGAGAGTTGAGTGTGAGTAAGTTGCCGTTTTGCTAATGTATTGAATACTCTAAGCAGAAATTGTTGAAGGATGTCAAATTTGGTCTAGTAAACAAAAGACCGTGAGACCCCAAAGATGGCTCAAACAGATGCACAATTAGACCCCTTGGAAGAGGATAGCCATGGCTGTGGAACTGACTCTATAGTATTGTGGACAGAGTTTCGATTTAGGCAATTCATGGCGAAAGTTGATCAAATTGCCAAAATTCAACAGATTTCCCCAGCATCCTTGGCATATATAGGAGATGCTGTTTATGAACTCTACATCCGAACCCACTATCTGCTACCACCGAGGCGAATCTGTGACTATCATAACCAGGTAGTGGCTCACGTCAGAGCAGAAAGCCAAGCTAAGATTTTGCGATCGCTTGAACCTTACCTAACTGCTTCTGAAAAAGACGTTTTACGGCGCGGACGGAATGCTGCTACAAAGAGCCCCCGGCGTCTCAATCGAGAAATCTATCAACAAGCTAGTAGCTTAGAAACTTTACTGGGATACCTCTACCTTACTGATACTCAACGCTTGACCCAGTTATTGGCTCATCTACAACTGGATACCCCATAAATCCTAATTCTATTATGGCTAATCAAAACCCCTCCTCTGATGCCTCCTCTGATGCTTCTGGTCAGATCAAGTCAGGGAAGTCCTCTGATCGGCAAGGTGAGAATAAAAAATTATCTCGTTCGACCTCAGCCAATTCTCAAAAGAACGGCAAACCCCCTCGAAAGAACTACCACTCTCGAAAGCCACGGCCAAAACATTCCCATTACTCCGAGGAAACTCAGCCGAAGCAGCATGGGTACCCTAAGTCAAAACTTGTAAGTAGCACAGAAGAAGAGAGTGACTTAATCTACGGGCGTCATTCAGTTCTAGCAGCTCTCCAAAACCAGCACCAGCTAAACCGAGTTTGGATTATTTCCCAGCTGCGTTACGATCCTCGCTTTCACTCTTTACTAGTTCAAGCCAAGGCTAACGGTACAGTAATTGATGAAGTAGCACCAAAACGCCTGAGCCAAATTACCAAAGGTGGTAACCATCAGGGTGTGGCAGCTCAAATTGCACCTTACCAGTACATAGATTTAAATGACTTAATTGACAAAGCAAAATGGGCAACTGAGCAGCCAGTTTTATTGGCTTGTGATGGCATTAATGATCCTCAAAATTTAGGGGCGATTATTCGTACGGCAGAAGCTCTAGGGGCTCAAGGCTTAGTCATACCCCAACGTCGAGCTGTTGGTGTCACCTCAACTGTAAGGAAAGTGGCAGCAGGAGCTCTAGAAACCTTTCCTATTGCCAGAGTTGTCAATCTTAGTAATGCCCTAGAGCAGTTGAAAACTGCGGGCTTTTGGATTTACGGAACTGCTGCTGGTACTGGTAAACTTTTACACAAAGTTGATTTGACTGGTTCAGTAGTATTAGTAATAGGTTCAGAGGGTAATGGTTTAAGCCTAAGGTCACAAAGCTGCTGCGACATGTTAGTTTCAATTCCATTACAGGGTAAGACCCCTAGCCTCAATGCCTCAGCAGCAACTGCTATGGTGTTATATGAAACCTATAGGCAGCGTTGGTCAGACTTACTGTATATCGATAGTACTTCCAATCAACAGATTGTGAAACAAGAAGAGTAAATGGAGGATAAAAAGGTTTAAAAGCCGATTAAATTAACAGAGATTATCCTGGAAACTAGGTGGATGTCATGAAAGAATCCTTAATCAAAATCTTAGACCTCTTCGGGTTAGCGTTTTGGGTGGAAATCATCACCGAAACCCCCAAGTGTACCTACTACTTTGGACCCTTTGTTAACCAGCAGGAGGCTCAGGCTGCCAAATATGGATATATTGAAGACTTAGACAATGAAGGAGCTCAAGGCATCATGGTAACTCTCAAACGCTGCAAACCCAATAGACTAACAATTTTTGATGAGTTGCCAGAACAGACTGAACTAGAGAAATCCTCTAGCTTAAGTAAGCCGATTTTTTGACAAAGGATGAAGTTTAACCTGTAACGTGTTAAGTGTGAAGGATGAAAACGCTCTAATACTCTCTACTTACAAGTATGAGTCCGCAGTTACTTACTAACCTGCTGAGGTAATTTAAAGCGGCAAAGCTAACTCAAAGTTAGGCAGAATAGTTTCCCCTGACAAAGTAACAGGAAATTTAGCAGTCTCAACAGCTTGATTGGGACGATAGATTTCAACCTCTTTGCCCTGGGGGTTAATTAACCAGCCTAAACGTAAACCACTGTTCAAATAGTCTGGCATCTTTTCCTGTAGAGGCTTGAGGGAATCAGTGCGAGAGGCTGGATCATGACTGTCTCCTTAGTGGAATGATTAATATCAAGTCAGGTTGAATACCCATAATTAGAGGGAGGGTGGGACCCACCCCTAACCCCTCCCAGGAGGGGAAGTGTGGGGAGATGGGGACCCACCCCTAACCCCTCCCAGGAGGGGAATGGGGAGATAGGGAGATGGGGGAGATTTTTATTAAGGGTAATTATCCCGACATGATATAAGTATTCAACCGGACATGATATAAGCTAACCGCTCCAAGTATAGTTAGCATGTGCTGGAAATTCAGGATAAAATTACGTGGTGTTGTGAGAAAGCAAAAATACTTAGTCTAGAAATGTTAACTTCTTCCGACCATCTGACCGATTTATCCGATGCCCACTGGCAGAGCAATTGCCGTTCTGTTGTCACTGGTGACCCCCAGGTGAAGAAATTGATGACATCGGTTTATGGGGTTGACCAGCAAGTAAAGTACCTTCACTTACAGGCAGAAGTTGAATCCCTCTGGCAGCAGCAGCAATTACTTAAGCAACAACGGTTGGTTTTGCGTTAAACTAATGCCTTTAAGTACAGGCATTACTGAAAACGCTGATGCTTGGGTGACCAACGCTTAAGGCTATAGTTATTTGGTTCATCAATGACTATAGCCGCAGGACCCCCATCCCCTAAATCCGCGATCGCTGTCATGGAGCTGCTGGCATCTTGGGAAAATTCGCTGTAGAGTAAGGCTCCTGTGTCAGAAAAAATCATGGTGCGGGGTTTGTAGATAGTAGTTGCCCGATCTGTATCCATCCCGTCATTAATACTATCCGATAGACCCACCTCTGTAGATTCTGAGGTAACCGATATTTCTTGATATAAGGTTAGCACCGCTTCCGGCTGGTTGTTGCCAGTCAGCTCGATCGGTCTAACTGACCAATGCCCGATCTCCTGAAGCATCATTGGTAAACTAGGAAGGGGTCCTGGGGAGAACTGACCACTGTTGATTAACTCCTGCCAGAGTACTGGCAGCATGGTTGACACCGACTCGGGGTTAAGGTGGTAGAGTGCTGACAAAGTGATCGCACTTGGGTCTAACCAGCGCAGAGCCGTCTCCGTGTGTGCTAGCAGGTGCTGATTAGATCCATCAATAGCCACGGTGTCACTAGGGAGTTTCCCACCTGCTGCCAACAGCTTAATCACCCCTTCCTGGTAGGAAACCCCCTTGACCGTAGCTGTGGTTGATTGTTGGATACCATTCTCACTCCAAAGGCTAATCCGAATCTGGGGGTCAACGTCTAAGCCCAAATATCGCCACAGTCGCTTTCCCTTGGTCAAAGTGGGCAGCCGTAAATCAGAAAACGGCATCCACCGCCAACCCTGACCATCGTGAAATGCTTTTACCTGTACTTGATACCAAACTTGCTCCGGTTGTTTTTGTAGAGTCAGAGGAACAGATGGGCAGGGGGATAGGGGGGAAAGTGCTATACTCTGTTCCTCTGCTATAGAAACCAATTCAGTACTTTCCTGCTGCCTTTGGCAGTGCTGTTCTCCTATTCCCCCATCTCCATCTTCCGGTTGCAGCCAATCCGTTGCGTTGACAGTTTGAATGATTTCTGAATTGCCAACCAGTTGACTGAAGTGCCTGACGATGGCTGGAACTGGGTTTAAGGCATTGTCCATATGGTTGAGGAGTTGGTAAACCTGGGGATTAGTTTGGGGTAATTCCTTAACCCATGCGATCGCTTTTTGAGGGTCTTCCTGGGCTGCCAAAATCAACCCTCCCCAAACTTGCACATTGCTGTCATCAGGATTGACCTCTAGTGCTGCTTCCACCCGCCCCCACAATCCCCCAGAATCGGTCTTTAGCATAGTGATAATATCCCCCAACTGAGCACCATTCACTGCGGTCTGAAACACTGTTTTTGCCTCCGCCCAGCGACCATCCAGGAGATAGGCAAAGATAGCAGCACTCGCACTTGCCCAAATTTGATTTGCCTGAGACTCGGTGACCTGAGCGTGCAGTTTAACCAAATCTATTTGGGCTTGAGCCTCTGCTGACCAGTGTTTTGGTCTCTGTTGGTTCAACCATTGCCAAGCATCAGACCACAAACCATGACGGGCTAGGATTAAACCATTCTGATAGGGTTTAGTATCTATCGCTGCTTGGGTTAGGGAAATTTCCTCTAGATAAATCGGGTTGGGAACAAAAGAGCGAGGTTTAATTTGGTAAACCTTGAACTGGGGTTCCAAGCCTACAGTATGATTAACCACTAATTCTGGAGTAGCACCACCGGTCACTTCCTGCCAATAGGGAGAACCTTCATTAGGGCTTGTCCACTCCAACATCATACTCAGGTGTGTCTGGTCTTGATTGTAGTGAATAATTTGTCCATAGCTCTCGGGTGTATTCTCTGAGACCACTTGACCCGAGAGGTTGAACCAAAACCCTTCCTCTAGAGCTTGTTGATCGAAACGATCGAGTTTGGTTAAAGGTAGTGAACGAGAGACACTAGCATCACCGGATGCTGTGTTGACTTGGGTAGACAGCACAAAATATTCGACCGGGGCAGTGATAGGCAGCTGACTAACTAGCTGATAATACTGCTGTTCGCTATGGCTTTGTTCAAGAGGCTGATAGACTCTGAGTTCCACGATCTGGTCACAATTACTTTGGCATGATGGTGGTGATCCCAAAATCGGTAGCAGCAACTCAGAGTTAAGGGAAAGGGGTGTGCCCGCCGTTAGCCCATTTTCACGAATCTCCCCTTGAATTTGGGCAAATGTCTTGGCAGATGAGGGAACAGTCTGGGGGATACGAGCCCAACTCGGCAAAATGTGATTGATCCAGACAATCGAATCAGGGTCAATAATTAACATAACCGCCACCCAGATACTACCGGCAATGATACCGCTAGTGGTGATTAAGGCAGCGATCGCGCCCAAGGTTGTTAACCAACCACCTCTACTAGACTTTTGCACTGATGTTTTAATGGTTTATCTTTCCAGTTTTTTCCTAGTTTGAAAAAAATCTTGGGGGCAATAGATAGTAATTAGCCAAATAGTACAGATTTTTGGACTTAAACGCTAATTGTCCATGTCTTTGTCATTCCCCCTTGCTCAATCTAAAACAAGTGCACCCTAAACCCTTCAACCTGTGATTACCTGCTCATACAGTTCACCAGCACGTTCCCAAGTATATTTCTGTTCAATATACGCTCGCCCATTTTCCGACAATTGCTTACGGAGCTGGCGGTCTTCAAATAACCGACTAATGGCATAAACATATTCTGTTGTATCATTTGCTCGCAATGCCCGCAAAGGGACATCCCCGCCATCAACTGTCAATCCCTCCAAACCGCGATCGCTTCCCACGACCGGTACTCCCGCTGCCATCGCTTCCAGAGTTTTATTTTTTACCCCAAATCCACTCTGCATTGGCACCACAAATATGGTTGCCTTATGAAGGTGGTCTACTAAAGAAGGCACCGAGCCAGTTACACTAATCCCTGGTATATCTTCTAACTCTAGCACCGCCTGCACCGGTTTGGGTCCGACTAATTCTAGCTTGGTATCACCATAGCGCTCTGTAATTGCTGGGAACACGTCTAGGCTAAAATAACGAGCCGCTTTGATGTTTAGTGGGTTATCCATCGCCCCAGTAAATACTAATCTGTGTCCACCAGGATCAGAGATGCGCCGGGGAAATAGATGAACATCAACCCCATTAGAAATCAATGTAATTTTACTGTCTAACTCAAATGAGTCTATTTGCCGTCGATCTTCCGCTGTTGTGACTATAATGTCTGTGAACTTAGCACAATATTGCTCTTCATAGCGACGTAATAGGGGCAAATTTAACTTGTCTTTCAGCTGATTGTCTGATGTTTTGGTTTCGAGCTTGTCCAGGGATTTCCGGTATACAGAATGATGAATATTCACCAAAGTTCGCAGCTGCTTCCGCCACTCTGGTCGCACATAAATTTCATTGGTACTGTGTTCACAGGTAATCAGGTCAAATTTTCCCGCCTCCACAGCCTGATCCACCCATTGCTGCATTGGAGTTGAGTAGAGTTGGAGCACTTTCTGGGGCGTTCCCTGTTGCAAAATGGTACTCCAGCGCTGTAATTTCTCCTTTAAGCCTTCCTCTTGTTCTGATGGCTGCGGTTGGGGAAAAATCACCAGTTCTTCCACCCACTGCTGCAATTTTTCTACCTCGATGTCCGTGATATCCTCAGAACGTTGAGTAACCAAGGTTATAGCATGACGCTCACTCAGGTACTTGAGTAAATTAAACGTCCTGACCTGAGTTGCCCCCCGCGTTGGCGGATAGGGAAAGGTTGTGGAGATCATTAGAATCTTCATAGGACGTTACTACTTGGACAAATAATTGGCAACAAGGAAACGGCAGGCAATAATTCATTCTTATCTCACTTTTTACCTGAGTTAAGAATGAATTTATTTATACTATTTAAAATTTTTATAAACTTTTTTTAACATTTATTCATGTTAATTTACTCCAAATCACCATTATATCAAATCCTTGAGCATCGATATTGCCAAGCTTGGGGTTTTTGATAATTTTGATTACTCCAGAGTAATTCCCGATTACCTATTACCCAAAACCCAAAAAACAACGACAAAGAACACTATCCAAAAAACTGGACAGTATAAATGTATTATATCTTCATACCAATACATTTATACTAATTGTGAATTTTCCTCTAGAAAATATAGTTAAAAATTCAAATTTACCGATTTACCAAACACCAGGTAGCCTAATCTCTCTATGACTTCCAGTGACGGTGATTTAGAGGGGTTTGCCACGGTTCTGGAATAGAATTGGTTGTGTAGGGAGTAAGAGGGCAAACAATGGGAACAGGAGGAACAGAGGGAAGACGAGTCAAGGGGTTCAGTCCCCAAACTACTGTATTCCACTAACCTCTAACCACTGACTGGGTTAAGGCTTGTTCGTAGCATTGACCAGCGCGATCCCAGGTGTATTCATCCTCGATCAATGAGCGCCCGTTTTGGGACAACTTTGCTCGCAGTTGTGGGTCTTCAAACAAACGAGTGATGGCACTAATATACTCCTTAACATGATTTGCCCGCAATGCTCGCAGAGGTGTATTGGCACCATCAACCGCTAGTCCCTCCAAACCGCGATCGCTTCCTACTACAGGTACCCCAGCCGCCATTGCTTCGAGGGTCTTGTTTTTAATGCCAAAGCCAGTCCGCATCGGTACCACACAGATAGTTGCTTGATGGAGATACTCTACCATTGATGGCACACGACCGGTGACCGTAATTCCCGACAATTCTGCCAACTCCAACACCGAAGGTACTGGTCTTGCTCCTACCAGTTGCAGCTTAGCATCTCGATAACGTTCTTTAATTGCTGGAAATACCTCCAAGCTTAAAAAGCTTACAGCATCAATGTTGGCTCGGTTATCCATAGCTCCAATAAACACTATGCGATGTCCCCCTGGGTCAGCAGTGCGTTGGGGAAATTGAGTCAAATCCACCCCATTGGGAATCACCACAATTTTACCCGATGGCTTGTAGGCAGCTATCTGGCTTTGATCCTCCGGTGTTGTGACCACAAGGCCATTAAATTTGGCACAGTATCGTTCCTCGTAGCGGCGCAACAGGGGTAAATTTAACTGGTCTCTGAGCTGATTTTCCGAGGTTCCTGTTTCCAACTGGTTACGGAAGGTACCATACACAGAACTGTGAATATTCACCACCGTTCCCAGCTGCTGTCGCCATTCTGGTCGTACATATATTTCATTTACACTATGTTCACAGGTAATAATGTCAAACCGTCCAGCCGCCACAGCTTTATCCACCCATTGTTGAATGTCCCGGGAGTAGAGATGTAGCACACTGGGGGGAATTCCCTGGCTTAAAAAATTACTAAATCGCTTTACTTTGCCCCAGATTCCTCCTGAGGGTTCAGAAGGCTTTGGTTGGGGGAAAACCACCAATTCATCTACCCATTTCCCGAGTTTTTCCACTTCCTGATCCGTGACATCTTCTGAACGTTGAGTAATCATGGTGATATCATGACTTAACTTAAGATGTTTTAGTAAATTAAATGTCCGTACCTGAGTTCCTCCCCTAGTGGGGGGATAAGGAAAGGTGGCAGATAGCATGAGAATTTTCATCATATCTTCAGGTTAGGTAATAAAGCGATGCAGCGCCGCCAAAGGGGGTTCCCCCCATGAGCGACTGCATCAAGACATTGCTATAAGTCATATCTAGTGCGTTGTAACCGGACTTGATATCAGGTATCCAATAGGATAATTTTATGTCAAAAAATCAATGAATTGAGTGGCTTGATAGTTTCATCTATAACAATACAATGATTCAACGAGTCCCCAAGGTTAGTGTGTGTATTCCTACATTCAATCGCGTTAATTTACTTCCTTATGCGATTGACAGTGTTATTAAACAAACCTATCAAGACTGGGAATTAATTATCTGTGATGATGGTTCAACTGATGAAACTCCTAAGTTAATGTCCCAATATCAGGATAGCCGAATTAACTACATCCGTCACCCCAACAATCTTGGCAAAAGTAATAATATGCGCTCTGGATTTGATGCCGCATTGGGGGAATATTTTATTAAATTTGATGATGATGACCGGCTGACACCTGAATTTTTATCCAAAACAACGGCTATCTTACAGCCAGATCATAGTATTGATTTTGTTGGTACAGATCATTGGGTAATTACCATCAATAATACTCGGGACGAATCAGCTACAAAATTAAATTCTCAGAGGTGGGGTAGAACCAAGTTAGTGGAAGGTATCGTTGAGAATTTAATCGAGGTTGTTTTTATTCAGCAGAGCTTTCAAATTGGCGCTACGTTGTTTCGGATGCAGGCGTTGAAAGACGTAGATTTTATGCGTCCTAATATCCAAAATTGTGAAGATAATGATTTATTCGTTCGGCTGGCTATGGCGGGAAAGAAAGCCTATTATTTACCAGAATTGTTAATGGAATATCGATTCCATGCCCAACAGCAAGGGATTAGTCGAGCAATTCCCTATTTAAAGGATAAACTGCGTTATCTAGAAAGTTATAAGTTTGAGTCAGAAATGTTGGAGACAGTTAGGCGATCGCGCCTGACGGAAACTAAGCTACTACTAGGATTTCGCCTGATTGAAATTGGACAAACATCAAAGGGACGTGAACTAGTTTGGTCAGGAAAAGCTTGCTCTCCCTCAAAAGCTTGGGTTGGTTTGGTGCTGTCCCTATTGCCAGAAGGGTGGCGTTCTCAGGCGTTTAGTGTGTTGCGTCAATTCAAGGCATAGACTCTCTGGGAATTCCGGGCTAGAAAAAATCTGATCAAACTGCCAAGGCATTGGCAGCGTCACGATGCTTAACCAAATTTCCACTCTTTTGGTGCCCGTTCCCTTGGTGAGCTTCTCTCGCGCCTTGTCGCACGGCCTTTCATGAGACTTCCTGTAAGTATTCAGGTCTCAGCCGTCAGCCTTTGGCCACAGGGCACAGGCCAATGGCTGAGAGCTGATGGCTGAGACCTGAGAGCTGATGGCTGAGACCTGAGAGCGTAGCGTGCGCGTAGCGCATTGCCTGAGGACTGCTTAAGTATTTTTACTTAAAGACTTCTGGTGTCTTGCTAGTTTCTAGAGTTTTTTGGATGGTTACGACAGTTGAGCCTTTGAATCTAGGGTACAACTTCTCCCCTCCCCTCTCTGTAGTGATCAAACCGTTGCTAAACTGATCAGTTTCACGATCTATGAACTGGCTCTCTCAGGGTGGGGGAGGTAGGATCTCGGGTTTACGTAAGAATTCTTAACAACATTTTTAATTAAATCAGTTTACTCTAAGAATTTGGAAAGATATTCGCTTGTCTGTAAGTAGTAATACAAATACCGTCAACTTTAGGAACAAAAATAAATAATGAGTACCAATTTAGCCACCAAGTTGCGTGAAGGCACAAAAAAATCCCACACCATGGCAGAGAATGTGGGTTTTGTCAAGTGCTTTTTGAAAGGAACCGTTGAAAAAACCTCCTACCGTAAATTAGTATCCAACCTTTACTTCGTCTATTCCGCCATGGAAGAGGAGATGGAGCGCCATCGGGAACACCCGATTCTTTCAAAAATCTACTTCCAAGAGCTCAATCGGAAAAAGACCCTAGAGCAAGACCTATGCTATTACTTCGGTTCTAACTGGCAAGAGAAAGTAGTCCCTTCAGTGGCGGCTAAAGAGTATGTGCAAAGAATTAAAGATATCTCTGAGAAGCAACCAGAACTATTGGTTGCTCACTCCTACACCCGCTATCTAGGGGACTTATCTGGCGGACAAATTCTCAAAAAGATTGCCCAGCGCGGGATGAACTTATCAGATGGGCAAGGTACTGCTTTTTATGAATTCAAACAAATCTCTGATGAGAAGGGATTCAAGGCCAACTATCGGCAAGCCATGGATGAGCTACCCATTGATGATGCCACAGCGGATCGGATTGTGGAAGAAGCTAATGCCGCGTTTGGCATGAATATGAAGATGTTCCAGGAACTGGAGGGTAACCTGATTAAAGCCATTGGTATAATGCTATACAACACCCTTACCCGTCGTCGCGTTCGTGGTAGCACAGAACTAGCTACAGCTGAGTAAGCTTATTGCACAAACTGGGATTACCACCAAAGATCGGTGGCGACTAATCGCCTTAACTAGAAATTAAGGCGATTAGCTCTTATCTCCTGTGATTGATTAGTTATTAGTAGTTAGTAGTTTTGAGGTAAGCATTCAGCTGCCCTAGGCTGAATGGTTGCGTTTTGATTACTAACTACTAATTGGCAATCTAATGTTGCAAAATTGAAAAAATAATTAACATAAATATAACTGATCAGATTGAAATTCATAGCCTCTCTGTTTAGAATAGAAGGCGGAATACGTCAAACAAAGCTTTTCTGCTGTGGAGTAAGCCTTTTTTTTGGTTTAGGTCATTCACAAGTGTGAATACTAGCCGAAACAGAGAAGGTAATTATCCTGACATGATATAAGACCTGTTCGCGGTCGAAAGGCGTCTAACCAGCAGTCTCCTTTAAACTTAGAAGCCCCTTGCTCAGGATCAGTAGCAAGGGGTATTTTACCCCTCTCAAGCGTAAAATTCAATATCCTCCCCACACTGATCCACTAGGTAACAGAGGGCGCGGAAACGCAGGCTAGCTAATTGCTCGTAGAGAGGGTTGAGCTTACATAGGGGAGGGATGTGTAGTACTAAGTGACCGAAAAGTTTTAAATCCCGCTCAAAGGGACATTGACCAGGAATAATTTTGGACAGGAATCTAGCTAGGGTTTGATCTGTAATTTCTATGTGATCCAGCCATCGGCGCACAGGTTTGAGTAAATCAACACGTTTTTTGGGCAGTGGCTCAGGCGGAGTGAGACTGCTATTGAGATCAGCTACCTCTGAGAGGAGTGGATTGGTCCTGTGCTTGTTGGTTCTGAACATGGCTATACACCTCTAAAATTAGTCAATAAAGTCCTCAGCTAAGGTATTCCGGTGGAATAGCTTTTACAGAGTTCTAGTTAAGTTCATGTAGTTCATGTAGGGTGGGCAGTGCACTAGACAGATAATGAAGCTTGCAAAGCTCGTTGGTAGGCACTGCCCACCCTACGATTAATGAAAATGGTGCAAGATCTCAGTTTTACAGAGTTCTAGTTAAGTAGGTAGACATCAAGTAATCAAACACGATTACTATTGAGCTGTATTGCCATATTGGCGGTAATTTATAAAAATTTATATAGTTAGAATTCATAGCATGTCCGGGAGTCTAGGTATTGTAAAGCTTTTGTGTAAGCATTCAGCTATCAGCCATTGGCCTAAGGCCAACGGCTGACAGCTGACGGCTGACAGCTGACGCTTTTGTAATTGGTAATTGGTAATTGGTAATTGGTAATTGGGATTACTCCCGAGCTATTACCTATTACCAAAAAGATAATCAACGATGAACACTACCAAAACAACCGGACATGAGCTCAATTGTTACCACTTAACTTATTAGGTAAGCTTTCAGATAAAAACTATAATAAATCTAGCTTTTTAATGGTTTTTTCACTATTAAAAAGCTAACAGCTTACCTTATTTCAAGCATAAAAATAGAATGGAAAGGTTTGGTAAAGGTTAAAAGAAGAAAGACCAATCAAACTATGAACTTTTGTTAAAACTAATTGGTTGACTGTTGACTGTTATAGGCATTAGGGATTGGGGATTCGGGTAACCCAACCACAGTAGGTTCTGGCAGTGCCCCTTGCATCTTACCTAACCATTCAATCAGGCTCTCTAGCTGTTTGTTGGTCTTGACTAGACCTAGACCACGAACTGTAACTTTACCAGGAGAATAGACAAAACGCGATCGCAAATGTTGGGGCAGGTTCTCTTGGAGTAACTTCCAGGCTGGTTCCTCCATGGGGGTTTCTAGGATAATGTGTTGTTTACCCTCAGGTCGAATTCGGGCAAATCCCAAAGACTTCCCTAACTGTTTTAGTTCCATCACCCGCAGTAATTGCTCTGCCACTGAGGGAATTGGACCATAGCGATCGCTCCAAGCTGCTGCGATCTGTGCTAACTCCTTCTGGGAGGCTGCTGCAGCTACTGCTCGATAAGCACTAATTTTTTGGTCTAAATCTGGAATATAGTCAGCGGGAATAAAGGCTGTGATCTGAAGGTCAATCTGGGTATCATCTACTTGAGGAATTTCTTGCCCTTGAATTTCCTTGATCGCTTCTTGCAGCATTTCCATGTAGAGGTCAAAGCCAATGGCTTCCATTTGACCGGATTGTTCTACACCTAGGAGATTCCCCACCCCTCGAATTTCCATATCCCGGGTTGCTAACAGATACCCTGACCCGAGTTGAGTGAACTCCTGAATTGCTCGTAAACGTTTCTTGGCTGCTTCTGAGAGTACCTTCTGGTTCGGATAAAGTAACCAAGCGTGGGCTTGAATCCCCGCCCGACCTACTCTTCCTCGCAATTGGTACAGTTGGGCAAGACCAAATTTGTGAGCATCTTCGATCAAAATGGTGTTGACTCTAGGAATATCGAGCCCAGATTCAATAATCGTAGTACACACTAGGATATCTGCCTCACCGTTGCTAAAGGTGAGCATAATTGACTCTAATTCGGCTGGGTCGAGCTGACCGTGAGCAATGGCGATTCTGGCCTCAAGGATCATTTCCCTGAGTTCCGCAGCAACTTCTTCAATCCCTTCAACCCGAGGTACGACATAGAATACCTGACCACCTCGGTCAAGTTCCATACGAATGGCGGTGCGGACAGCTTCTGGTTTATAGGGAGATAAGTGGGTTTTAATGGGACGCCGTAAGGGGGGTGGTGTAGTAATCAAACTCATTTCTCGTACCCCCGATAAGGACATATAGAGGGTACGGGGAATGGGAGTAGCGCTAAGGGTCAATACATCTACTTGAGTTTTGAAAGATTTAATTTTTTCCTTCTGGTTGACACCAAACCGTTGTTCTTCATCTATCACCAACAGCCCTAATTCTCGAAACGTTACACTCTTCCCCAGCAACTGATGGGTACCTACCACCACATCTAACTCCCCAGTTTTCAGGCGTTGGAGAATATCACGCCTTTCCTGAGGGGTACGAAAGCGGTTGAGTAGACCGACATTGATGGGGTAGGGAGAAAACCGTTCTTTGATGGTATGATAATGCTGCTGAGTAAGGATTGTGGTCGGGGCAAGGAAAGCTACTTGCTTGTCAGAGGTGACAGCTTTAAAAATAGCCCGAATTGCCACTTCTGTTTTACCAAACCCCACATCCCCACAAACTAACCGATCCATAGGGCGATCGCTTTCTAAATCCCGTTTCACATCCTGTATCGCCTTGAGTTGGTCAGGAGTAGGTTGGTAGGGGAAAGAATCTTCTAATTCCTGCTGCCAAGGGGAATCCGGTGGAAAGCAATAACCGGACTGCTGTGCTCGCTGGGCATAGAGCTTCAGCAAATCCACCGCTACTTTCTTAATACTTTTACGGACACGATTTTTGGTTTTCTCCCAGGTTTTACCGGACATCTTGTGGAGTTGAGGCAAACCGGTACCTGTATGTCGAAACCGAGATAGTACCCCCAACTGATCCGCTGCCACCCGGAGCAAACCATCAGCGTACTTGATCACCAAATACTCGCGAGTTTCATTATTTATGCTTAATTTTTCCAGCTTGAGGAACTGACCGATCCCATGATTCTTGTGAACCACATAATCCCCTGGACGTAGCTTATTGGGGTCAACCTGTTGGGAGGCAGCACGGCGTCGCTTACGGATATAACTGGGAGTTGCCAAGGTATGCTGCCCAAAGAACTCCCGGTCTGTTACCACCACGATCCGGTAAGTAGGGAGGATAAATCCCTCTAGTTCTGCTAAGCCCGAATACTTGACTGCTACCGCTGTCCTCTGGAGATTTAATTTGTCAATAGCTGGGTAATCCCGAGGGTTGGGGACAAACTGGGCAGGACAATCATGTTCTTGGAGCAGGGCAACGGAACGACTAGGTTGGGCAGAAACCAGCCAAATCGAGAAACGGCGATCGCTTTGCTCTCGCAGTACTTCCGCTAGTTTGGCAAACTGGTGGGGTGTTACTGGTACAGAGCGGCTAGCCAGATTAACGGCATTTTGGCTAGTTTCTTCCACCAATTCTGATAAATACAGGATTGGTGGAAGGTTAGTAGGTGGAAGGTTAGTAGGTTGAAGGTTAGTAGGTTGAAGGTTATTAGGTTGAAGGTTAGTAGGTTGAAGGTTAGTAGGTTGAAGGTTAGTAGGTTGAAGGTTAGTAGGTTGAAGGTTATTAGGTTGAAGGTTAGTAGGTTGAAGGTTATTAGGTTGTTCGCGAACAACCTGGAACTGGTTAACCTTTAACTCTAGAGCATGATCAAAATAACGATGGAGACAGGGCAGGGAATGATTCAGTTCCTCTAATTGTTCTTGGGCATGTTCCACCCAGCGATCGCAATGGGCAGCACACTGTTCTGGTTCATCAATGACAATTAAAGTATTTTCTGGCAGGTAATCCAGTAGAGAGGCTGGCTGGTCAAAGGCAATACCCAAGAAACGGCGGCTACCCTCTAAAGACTGACCTCCCTCGAAAGATTCTTGCTCCTGAGGTGAGAGATAAGATTGGATTAGTTCAGCCTTTGAGGTTCTCAGCACTTGGCTAATAATGTGACCAAAATCCGTGGGGGTCAGCACGATGCCGTCAATTTTATCCAGGGAACGCTGGGTTGCGGGGTCAAACTCCCGCAACTGCTCTAACTCATCCCCGAACCATTCCAGCCGCACTGGCAATTCTAAAGCTACGGGGAAAACATCTACAATATCACCGCGCCGACTCCACTGACCTTCTGTTTCCACTAGGGGAACCCGTTCATAACCCAGCTGTGCTAACTTTTTATCAAGGTTTTTCCCATCCCAAGTCATGCCCTGGTTAAGGGTAAGGCAGTAGGGCTTAAAGGCATCGACAGGGGGCAAGTGGGGTTGGAGTGCTGCTTGAGTGGCAACAATCGCCATCCGATCAGTTGAAGGTTGAACCAACGAAGGTTGTAAGTCAGAACTTTCAACTGGCAACCTGTCAACCTTCAGGCTTTCGACCAAATCTGCCAATACTTGCATTTGTCCCCAGGTCATTTCCGACTCTGGGTCAAAGGGTTCATAGGGTGATGCTTCTGAGGTGGGGTATAAGTGGACTGTATCCCAACCCATGGCTTCCAGTTGGGTTGCCCAGCGACTTGCTTCTTCTAGGGTGCTACAGACTACGAATAGGAGGCGTTGGTCTGCCTTGGCCAGGGCTGATGCTACTAATCCCTTTGGCAAACGGGGAATACCATTCAGAGATAGATACTGTTGGCGATTTAGTTTCGTGAGTAGTTCACTGGTGAGAGGGGAGTGCTCTAGTGTCCGAATGATCGAGGAAAGTGCCATTAGTTCAGTGGGTACTTGACAATAGGGCTTCCAGGATAGCTGTTTCTCTCATTTTACTAGGAATAGCACTGCCTGGGAAAAATTGACTGTTGTTGAATAGGTTAACTTATCTCATTAGTGGCCTTACCACTGGATGCAGGAGTGTTTCCCAGTCGGTCGGTTTACATTAATTGATCTTGAATAAGCCAAAATCCTGTTTAGGTCAAGGATTCGGCTATAACAATTTCAGGGGTGACGACTTGATCGGAAGACTAATCTTTAGAAGATTTAATTTTCCTAGGTTAGATTAAACAGATATTGCCGAGCAAAATTCCCCTTAATTTCTAGACAAAATAACAAAGAGCTACCGTTCAGAAATACATGACTGACTCAAGCAGCAATAATGGATAATACTGACTTGAATAACTTTAAGAATAAAACTCCTCAGGTTCTCGTGGTTGATGATGAGAAGATCATGCGCTTGGTGCTACGTCGTAGCTTGACAAAGGAAGGATATAAAGTCATTGAAGCTAGCAACGGTGAGCAATGTCTGAATATCTGTGAGCAGCAATTGCCAGACATTGTGCTTTTAGATGCCAGAATGCCCATAATTGATGGGTTTACCTGCTGTGCTAAATTGAAGGATAACTTTGGTTCCGAATGTCCTCCTATACTAATGATTACAGCCCTCCATGATGAGGAATCTGTAGAACGAGCGTTTGAAGCCGGTGCAACCGATTATATAACTAAGCCAATTAACTGGGCAGTTTTGCGACGAAGAGTACATCGTTTGATTGAATCAAGTTGGACAATGAAACAGTTAAAAATCGCCAATAAAGAGTTGGAACGCCTGGCTACTATCGATGGCTTAACCCAAGTTGCCAACCGCCGAGCCTTTGACGAATATTTGAACAACGAATGGTCTCGACTGGCACGGGAAGAAAAGCCATTATCTTTAGTTTTGTGTGACATTGATTTTTTTAAGCTTTACAATGACACTTATGGACACCAATCAGGAGATGAGTGTCTTAAACAAGTTGCTCAAATCCTTGATCAAGCAGCAAAGCGTCCAGCGGATATGGTGGCTCGCTATGGGGGTGAGGAATTTGTGGTAATGTTGCCGAGTACTGATATACAAGGCGCTATTCAGGTAGCAGAAACCATTGAAACTAAACTCTACAAAAAGGCGATCCCTCATTCTGGTTCTCTGGTGAGTGACATTGTTACCGTCAGCCTAGGGTGTGCCAGTACTATTACCACAGGAAAATCCTCCCCATATAATTTATTATCCGAGGCTGATAAAGCGCTATATCATGCAAAAGTTTCCGGAAGAAATCGCATGGTTCATGTTAGTTATTAAAAACAAATCAGTAGTAATTATAATGAAAATAATCTTGACGCCAACTAGCATCTTTTCTACGGTCAGTGGGCAATTCTAACACTCTAATGCCTTGGCTAGGAAGTGGTTTTAAACGTTGCTTCAGCTGCTGCCATGATTGAATCAGCTGGTGCTCTACTCCATAAGTCAGACACAACTGTGAAAAATTGACATCTTGGGGTGTGGCAAAGAATTCTTCAAAGGGTGGGTCAAATTTGGCAATGGGCAACATCTCGAAAATGCCACCACCATTGTTATTAATTAAGATAATGGTTAAATGACCAACAAACTTGTTTTTAATTAGGAAACCATTGGTGTCATGCAAAAATGCTAAGTCACCCGTTAGCATCACACTGCTTTGATTACGATGAGCAATACCTAAAGCTGTTGATAAGGTACCATCAATCCCATTAGCGCCCCGATTAAACCAAGGTCGAATCCTGGTGTTACCAGGTTTCCAAAAGAACTCCACATCTCTGACTGGCATGCTGTTAGCAATAAATAGAGGTGTTTCCGGTGGTAGACATTGGGACAGTAACCAAGCAGCTTTGCCTTCAAACAACTGACTCATTTTAGTCATTGTTTGATCAACCTTTGCCCTGACCTTCGCTTCAGCCTCACACCACTTTTGTAGGTAAGGTTGGGTTGCAGGTTGCAGGTTATCTGGTTGCAGGTTATCTGGTTGCAGGTTATCTGGTTGCAGGTTATCTGGTTGCAGGTTATCTGGTTGCAGGTTATCAGGTTGCAGGTTAGAACCGTCAACCTTCAACGGTGGTGAACCTTGGCCAAAAGGCCACGCTTTCGCCGTAGGCGACGCTGCGCGAACGCGAACAACCTTCAACCTGTCAACCTTCAACCTTTCAACCTTCAACCTTTCAACCTTCAACAGTGGTGAACCGTCAACCTTCAACCTGTCAACCTTCAACTCCTTTACCCATATCCCCAGTTGTTCTACACTCATGCGCAGATGAGTTGTTTTGCCATGGAGGGGGTCGAGGTTGTGGTGGCTAGGGTCAATCACCCAACGTCGCGGTTGACATTTATCCAACCAAGCACGCAGTTCTTTGCTAATCGGTAGTTCACCGATGTGAATAACCATTGTGGGTTTTAGCTGTTGCGCTAATCGTGGATTACGCAGGATCAAGTCATAGGTGGAAATTAGATCTCGGTTGAGGTCGCAATAGTTTCTTACCGGTGAGAGCCCTTCTGCTAATACAGGCCATCTTAAGGTTTTGGACAAGGATGCGATCGCATTACAATAGTCTTTGGGATTGTGGGGTTGAGCTGGACCAGCGATAATTATTCCTTGCTCGGATTCTTGCCACTGCTGTATGACTTTAGCGATTGCAGGTTGCAGATTGTCAGTTGTAGGTTGCAGGTTGTCAGTTACAGCTTGCTCTTGACAGTGAGCGAAGAATTCTTCTGGTTGTAATTGGGATTTTAATGGGTTAGTGGTTGTGTCGGGAATAGGTGGGAGGGGGTCACGGAAAGGTAGATTTAAGTGTACTGGACCAGGGGTAGGAAAATGTGTTAGTGGAGTGCTGCCAAAGGAGGCTCGCTCCCAAGCATGAACTACGGTTTGCCGTAGATAACGGAGCATACTGATATCAGCTTGAGGGACCGCTAGGGTACTTTGCCAGTTGGGATAGTTGCCGTATAATTTGATTTGGTCAATGGTTTGTCCGGAATGACAATCTTGCAGTTCTGGGGGACGGTCAGCAGTCAATACCAATAGTGGTACTCGGCTTTCTCTGGCTTCAATCACAGCGGAATAGAAATTAGCCCCAGCTGTGCCAGAGGTACAAACCAGTACAACTGGTTTTCCCGATTGTCGAGCAATGCCTAAGGCGAAAAAGCTGGCTGAACGTTCATCGAGAACTGGAATTGCCTCGATCTGTGGGTGTTGAGCAAACGCAACAGTTAGAGGGGTTGAGCGTGACCCTGGACAGATGATTGCTGTGGTCAATCCCAAGCGCTGTAGGGTTTCTACCAGGATGGAAGCCCAGAGGCTATTGGTGTTGCGAAAATCAATAGGCATTCAATTAGGTTAATCAACATTTTATTTGAATATTTTAAATGTTGATTCGGTTTTGTTGACAGTTGACGGTTGACTACCCTAATTCCTAATCGCTAATCCCTACTCCCTAAAAAAAATCTCTGACATTTTTAACAAATTCATTGACGTTCTCAAAATGGATGTTATGTCCACAATCAGGAATGACGTTTAACTTAGCTTCTGGAGAAAGTGTTACTATTTCTGAGTTAATTGATTTAAATTTATGATCATAGTCTCCGACTAGCAAAAGCAAAGGAACTTGATTATGTTGGAGTGATTCCCACAGAGATGGTTGGCATCCTGTACTCATATGACGCAGAGATTTAGCTAATTCCAGAGGGTTATTTTGTTGTCGAATCTTGATAATTTGTTCAAAGTTAGGATGCTGCTTGAGGGAGCTGAACAGAGGCTGATTGTACCAATTTGATAAGAAGGTCAATAAATCTCCAGTTTCCAATTTTTCGGCAATTTGCCAATCTCGTTGACGACGCTTTAATTGTTCTTCTTCAGTCTTTAGCCCTGGAGATGCTGATTCGAGTAGTACTTTACTAAAACATTGGGGGAAATGAAGGGTCATGTAGAGAGCCAATCGACCTCCCATAGAATAGCCAACTAAAAAACATGGTTCAAAGTTTAACTGCTCTAGTAAGTTCTTTAAGGCGTGAGCAGTGTTTGGCATGGTGTAGCACTCATCCCCACCTAAAACTTTGGTTTTACCATGACCAGGTAAATCAACAGCTAGACAACAAAATTCCTCACAAAGTAATGATATTGCTTCATCAAATTCCTGGCTGCTACCCATGAATCCATGGCAAAAAAGAATCCGTGGTTGCTCTCGGTTTCCTCTTAACTCATAGTGAAATTGATATCGCATTTATAGCAGTTATTAATTCGGTGAGGTACTTTATTTCTAGGTTTTAGGGAGCAGGGAACAGGGAATAGGGAATAGGGAATAGGGAATAGGGAATAGGGAGTAGGGAGTAGGGAGTAGGGAGTAGGGAGAATAAAATTGACTGTACCTCATAAGTACGACCAACGCTATATAGTACGATCAACGCTATATTATTGTTATAATTCATTATAACCAAATTATTTTAACTGATTAAACAGCAACGACCAATGAACACAGGGTTAAACTAAGGCTTTAAGAAGCACCATTAGCTTTAGGTTAATTTCTGCGAGTTCTTTATTAGGATCAGAGCCAGCAACAATTCCAGCACCAGCGTAGAGCCGAGCGTGATTACCTGCTATCAAAGCAGACCGAATCCCAACGATAAATTCACTATTGCCTTGATAATCTATCCATCCGAGGGGAGCAGCATACAGAGAACGGTCAAAGGTTTCGTAGTGTCGGATTTGCTCACAAGCAATTTTGGTAGGAACACCAGCCACTGCTGGAGTAGGATGCAGTTTCGCTATAATATCTAGGGGATTGACATCAGCTGGTAATGCTGCTTTAATCGGAGTCCATAAATGCTGAATATTCGAGAGTTTCAGCAGTTGGGGAGATGGCGAAAAATCCAGTTCCAAACCCAGTTGACAAAGACGTTGGATAATAAATTCACTCACTGCGTTATGTTCACGTCTCTCTTTTCCACTACTAAGTAATTGGTTCGCCAAATCCGCATCTTCGGCTGGGGTTTTACCTCGTGGAGCAGACCCTGCTAAAGCATCTGTCACTAACTGATGGTCGTAAATACTAATCAGACGTTCAGGACTAGCGCCAATAAAGTTTTTGCCTTTGCCGTTACTGATGGAAAAAATATAGCAATCTGGATAATTATGGCGCAAATTGTCCAGAGAATCCACCAGATTAAAGGGTATTGGTGAGACGACATCCACGGCTTGGGAAAGGACAATTTTGCTAAATTGATTGGCTTGGATAGATTTTAAGGCTGATGAAACCGATAATTTGAAGTCTTTGGCTTTTTTTGAATCTTGCTTGAGAAATTGATGATGGTTAGCCTTACCAGTAAAACAGTAGAGCAGACGACCAGAAGAGGTGATTAGATTGAACTGCCGACCTAGGCTTTCGACCAGCCAATCCAGATTAACTTGAGAATTGATTTCAAGATTAGCCACTACTACACATCGGCTTTGACAAAGTGAAATTTGCCAGCGAGGTAGAAAAATAGTGGCAGATGGGAAAGGGTTGTTACTATTAAGCTGATCACCAAAAAACGTAAAGCTACAGAAGAAATGAGGTCCAGCAAATCGCTGCTCTATTTTACCACTAATTATGGTGTTAGCTAGACATGAGTCGATAAATCTTTGCGCTTTATAGAACCGTTGCTCACCAGCTAACTTAAGGGAGACAGCCGCATCAATAGCAACAATTGATTCTTGATTACTTCTATTTTCAAAATAGAAGTGTAGGGGCTCGGGCGTGGCGGCAAAAGGGGCGGCTCTATCCCGAATTGCCTGAAAAACCGCCAGTGGGTCGAGGGGGGGAATTTCTTGAGAAATACTGGCAATTTTTGCAATACCTTGTTTTTGAGATTTTTTCTGGCAAGCTAGTAGAAACTGATGTAACTCTTTAGGCTCATGAAACAGCTTAGCAGGGCAGGGAATGACTGACATATATAGGGTTTCTTGAATTACAGGAGTGTTTACCTCAATGAACGACAACACAAACGCGATTGGCCTTGGCCTTTTTGCCACGCTACGCGAATGGCCACGCTGCGCGAACGCTCTTTACTACATATTTCTTAATTTGTATTTACATAACTTATTTAATTCACATTTAATTCACAGAATTTATAGTTACTAATGATCAATTATAAGCATGTTTGGCAATTAAGAAAAGCAGGGTAAGGGCAAAAATCAATAAATAGGCGGTTTTATCGCAACTATTGAAAAAAATTGCCATAATCATGATAATCAAGGCTTACTATGGTCATAATCCTTGCTCTATTCTTGATGCAGTCGCTCATGGGGGGAACCCCCTTTGGCGGCGCTGCATCGCTATCACATTTTGGTTTAATTTTTCTTGCGCTTACCCTAGAATTCTATAATTGCTCACCATCAAGAAATGATGAGCCCTAGTTTTGGTAGTAAAAATTTTGGTTTGGATGAAAAATCATTTATTTGCTCACTAGTCAAGACGGAAATCAAGGGGATATTAGTATAGACAATCCCTGATTAATTTTTCCAACCTACTACAAATAAAAAGCTGCCCTTTTGGGTAGACACCACTTCAGTTTTGATGAAGCCTACTTCTCTTAAGAGGTTAACAATTTTATCGGTAGAGTAAAGAGAGGGAGCTTTAACTCCGCCAATCAATAAATCCATTATTTCTAATTCTGGCAAAAATGATGGTGAAGGAACCAAACTGTCAGTGCTAGGTTCTAGGATAATCACCATACCCTTTGGTCTTAAAACCTGAAAAGATTTTTTGATAAACTGGCTACCATAATCGCTGTACGACAATTTTCTAAATAAGAAGACAATATCATATTCTTCTTTAGCACCCCACTGGTCAGACAAAGCGTTTCCTTCGGCAGATATAATAATCTCTTCCGGAGATTTAGGTAAAGGATACTTGCTTAAAAGTCGATCTAAAAAATCAATTTGATTTTCCAAGCCTGCCAGCACAAAGTCTACATCAGGCTTGCGTTCCAGTAGCTTGCCTATAAAGGTAATACCCACTTCGCCAGTAATAATTCTCTTAACCTGATCAAGAGGAATTTTAGTGAACAATTCTCGGGAGGGTTCTTTCAGATATTCGTTAGCAAATGCATAGTACTCATAAAGGGTTTCATCATTACCATTAAACAAATCCATCTGCTGATTTGAGCTGCCGGTTTGGATAGTTAAGTTTAATGATAACCAGGATGACCATGTCTGAGAGACTAGATTGTAATAATCTCCCAAATAACTTGGACTTTCTCTAACTAAGTAATTCTTAGTCATTTGGGTATTAACATAGCCAAAACCTTGATTATGATTAGTTTGGCTAATTTTGAGATAACCAAGACTCTCCAAAACCCTCAGCAATCGCTCAGTTGAGATCAAATTAAGATTCAAATCCCTGGCTACTAAATTAGCAGAAACTCCGGGATGCTTGTGCAGATAATCAAAAACACCAAGTTTCACAGCTGACATAATAATTGCAGTGCGTTGGAAACTGGTGGCATCTGCCAGCATTTCTGCTCTTTCTAAGAGTCTGATTCGATTACCAATAACTTTGCTTAAGGTATTGATAGTTTCTGGGAAATACTTTTTGATTGCCAAGGCTAAGCCTACCAATTTAGATGGCAGTCCAAATCTTGGCTGTTTCGACTTGATCTCTAGAGTATCCCTTTCTAGCACTCTTACATTACTGGTCATACTTTTTAGTCATACTTTTTAGGATTGATTACAAGACTTACAGGGTGCGTTATTAACGCACCCTACTACTTATAGAGTTTGGGGTTCAGTTTTGCGTAAGTCCTATAGTAATAGTAGTTTTTTTATCACTTTAGTTAAGATTTTGTCAATAAAATTTACATAAATTGACGTATTATCAATTCACGACCTTGATTGGGATTAATGGTATTCTGCTATTGCTGCCCCTTAACACCGTTGAAGACCATTTACCCAAGGCTTGAAGAGTCCCAGCAGTATTGGTTGATGGTTTGACGGTGAGCCTAGCACGACTTGCATTCATATTCCGTGACTATTATGACAACAAACACAATTAAAGCTCCTAACTCCAAACGGAAATTGTGGCTAGCAGCAATCAAGCCCCCCATGTATAGCGTGGCAATTATGTATGTTTGGGTGGCAGCTGCTGTGGCATGGTTTGAGACCAATCACTTCAATTGGACGATATTTTTGACCTTTGTCAGTGCTTCGATTCTGATTCTGGCTTGGGAGAATCTGAGTAACGATGTGTTTGACTCTGAGACTGGGATTGATACAAACAAACCTCACTCGATAGTCAACCTGACGGGAAACAAATCCTTGATTTTTTGGCTAGGGAACCTGTGTTTAGGACTGGGTATCCTTGGTATGCTACTGATCTGCTGGTGGCAGCAAGACTTAACAGTGATGGCGTTAGTACTCCTATGCTGCAGCCTTGGCTATATGTACCAAGGACCTCCCTTTCGCCTGGGCTACCAAGGTCTAGGAGAGATTCTGGTCTTTTTGAGCTTTGGTCCGTTAGGTATGTCAGCTGCCTACTACAGTCAAACCCAGAGTTGGTCTGTCACTAACCTGGCGGCATCGATAATTGTGGGTCTGGCGACTACGTTAATTCTATTTTGCTCCCATTTTCACCAAGTAAAGGATGATATAGCAGCTGGGAAGCGATCGCCTATTGTTCGCCTTGGCACCAAAAGGGGTGCTAAACTGTTGCCCTGGATTTGTGGTAGCCTATTTGCTGCTACTGCTGGGTTTGTGATCATGGGGCTATTCCCCATATCGACATTACTCAGTTTGGTAGGATTGCCTTTTGCTATCAAGCTTTGCCGCCATGTTAACGCTAATTACAACCAACCGGAAAAGGTGAGTAATTGTAAGTTTATTGCCGTAGCGCTACATTTTTGGAGTGGACTCTTGTTGGGTGTCGGTTTCTTAATTAACCTTAATTAACCTTAATTGAACGAATCATGTCAGACCAATCCCAGGCGATTCAGGGAATTTTTGATAATATCTCTTCTAACTATGACCAGCTAAATGACTGGATCAGTTGGGGTCAGCATCGAATTTGGAAGCTGATGACGGTTAAATGGGCTGAACCTAAGCCAGGAGATACCTGTGTTGACCTGTGTTGTGGCAGTGGAGACCTGACTCGACTATTAGCGGAGAAAGTAGGCACTCAAGGAAAGGTGTATGGAGTCGATTTTGCTCCCCAGATGTTAGCGATCGCAAAACAAAAATCCTCTGAACCACAGATTGACTGGGTAGAGGCGGATGTTTTAGATTTACCATTTGCTGACAATACCTTTGACGGAGCAACTATGGGATATGGATTACGTAATGTCGTAGATATCCCCAAGAGCCTAAAGGAAATTTACCGTATTCTTAAACCAGGGGCTAAAGCAGCAATTCTTGACTTTCACTTACCGTCTCAGGCTCTGTTTCGACAGTTTCAACAGTGGTATATGGAAACTATTGTTGTTCCCCTAGCCAGTCAGCAAGGACTTGAGGAAGAGTATGCCTATATCTGGCCTAGTGTACAGCGATTCCCCCGTGGTCCGGAGCAAGAATCTTTAGCACGGCAAGTAGGTTTTCGTGCAACTCACTACCCGATTGTTGGCGGAACCTTAGGAGTATTGGTATTAACTAAACCTAGAAGTGTTGAATAGGGAATAGGGAATAGGGAATAGGGAATAGGGAATCGGGAATCGGGATGCAGCGCAATAGCAATTAGCAATTACAGCGTTTTTCATAACTATTAGGTACACAGGATTTTTTACCTATTCCCTCTTACCTGTTCCCTGTTAGCTGTTCCCTGTTCCCTAAAACCCAGGAATTTGTACCTCACCCAATTGCAAACCGCCGTAATAAATGACCAACTATAAGTTCAAGTTTCACCCATACCAGCGTCCCTTTAAACATCCCCTGTCTACCAGTCATGGCCAATGGACAGTCAGAGAAGGTATCATTCTTAGCCTTAGTGATGAAATAGGGAACATTGGCTGGGGTGAAATTGCTCCTATCCCTTGGTTTGGTTCGGAAACTCTGGAACAAGCCTTTAATTTTTGCGAGCAATTACCTCAGGAGATTACTACAGAGGAGATTTTCGCCATTCCTGCTGAACTACCTTGCTGTCAATTTGGGTTTGAATCGGCTTGGGAGCTAGTGATGGGCAAAGGACTTTCTACAAAAGACTTTGAACAAAGCAAACAACACTACAGTTACTTGTTGCCGAGTTATGAAGCAGCAAAACAGTCCTGGGAAGCTCCCTGGAATCAGGGATACCGAAGCTTTAAATGGAAAATTGGTATTGCTCCGATTGAGGATGAAGTCAAGATAGTTAAGGAGTTGGTTGAAGCAATACCTGCTTCTGGCCAATTGCGTTTGGATGCCAATGGGGGATTGACTAAACAAGAAGCTGAGCAGTGGCTGATGGTATGTGACACCATTGGAGCGGTTGAGTTTATCGAACAGCCCCTACCTCCAGAGCAGTTCGATGTGATGTTGGAGATGAGCCACAACTATTCGACTGCGATCGCATTAGATGAATCGGTGGCAACCCTTGACCAACTTGAACAGTGTTACCAGCGGGGATGGCGAGGCATTTTTGTGATTAAAGCTGCGATCGCAGGTTCTCGGAAACGACTACGGCAGTTTTACCAAACCTATCCAATTGATACCGTCTTTTCATCCGCCTTGGAAACTACCATTGGTCAACAAGCGGTTCTCCAGTTAGCCGCAGAACTCTCTGACTTCAAGCGCGCTGTAGGTTTTGGTGTCAACCATTGGTTTGATTAAGGTTTAAGAGATGGTTGAAAGTTGGAATGTTGAAGGTTGGAATGTTGAAGGTTTGATGGTTGAAGGTTTGATGGTTGAAGGTTTGATGGTTGAAGGTTTGATGGTTGAAGGTTTGATGGTTGAAGGTTTGATGGTTGAAGGTTTGATGGTTGAAGGTTTGATGGTTGAAGGTTTGATGGTTTTTAGGTTATTGGGTTTTTAGGTTATTGGGTTATTTGGTTATTGGGTTATTTGGTTAGATGATTGAAGGTTGGAATGTTTAAAGTTATTGGGTGTTAAGGTTATTTGGTTAGATGGTTGAAGCTTTAAAGAGCAAATATCGGCAAGATTCATACGTCCAGCAGCCCCTAAGCTATGTCCAACAACGTTCTGGTGAACAATGGCTGATTGGCTATGACAGTCAGCAACTTAACCAACTCATTGAGCAATACTGTCAGCAATTCTCCCAACTTTCCCAGGAAAAAGCACCGAAAATTCTTTTAGTAGAGCAAAGTCCTCTTAAATTTATCGCCGCTTTCCTAGCTGCTGTTTCCAGTAATTGTCATGTATTCTTAGGGAATCCCTACTGGGTAAAACCAGAATGGCAACAAGTCCTTAACCAAATCCATCCCGATCTAATTATCGGAGAATTAGCCAGTATCATTGAGCCATCAACACTCAATAATAAACACTCAACACTCAATAATCAATATTCAATAATCAATAATCCGCCCTCAGCACTCATTATGATTCCTACAGGGGGCTCATCTGGCAAAATCCGCTTTGCGATTCACACTTGGGAAACCTTAATGGCATCAGTAGCAGGGTTTCATCAGTATTTTGGGAACAAGCCAGTGAATTCCTTTTGTGTCTTGCCTCTTTATCATGTCAGTGGTTTGATGCAGTTTATGCGATCGCTTACTACAGGCGGACGTATGGTAATTTTGCCCTTCAAAGCCTTGAAAGCTGGGGAAGGACGAGACATTGATCCCAAAGAATTTTTTATCTCTCTGGTACCGACTCAACTAGCCAAGCTCATCAACCAAGATGCGGCTGACTGGTTATCCCGCTTTCGGACAGTCTTGTTAGGCGGTGCTCCGGCTTGGGAATCCCTATTAACACAAGCAAAACAGTATCATATTCCTTTAGCTCTTACCTATGGCATGACCGAAACCGCTTCTGGTGTAGTCACCCTTAAACCTGAGGATTTCCTCAGTGGTAACAGTGGTAACAATAGTTGTGGTCAGGTGTTACCCCATGCTAAGGTGACCATTCGCAATGGTAATGGAGAAATTCTCAAGGCTAATCAAACTGGTGTGATTACTATTGAAGCAAAGTCCTTATTCCATGGCTACTATAGCCCTAGCAAAAATCTTGCCCTAGAGTCTGAGGTAAGTAAATTTCCCAACAGACTCCAAACGCTACAATCGGACGATTTAGGCTATTTCGATCAACAGGGTTACTTATATACTGTTGGCCGTCGCAGTAACAAAATTATTACCGGTGGTGAAAATGTGTTTCCCGCTGAGGTAGAACAGGTAATTCGTGGCACAGGGCTCGTCAGTGATGTTTGTGTGATTGGCTTACCCGATGACTATTGGGGTCAAGTGGTAACCGCTGTTTTTGTGCCTAGTTCCGATCAGGTTTCTGTTGCGATGGTGCAACAAAAGGTAGAGGGGAATTTGAGTAAATTCAAGTGTCCTAAGGATTGGGTGGCGGTAGAATCTTTACCGCGCAATGGTCAAGGAAAATTGAATTATCAGCAAGTGAAAGTTATCGCGCGTGATTGTTTAAGTAATTGAAACTCAACGAAATCAATTAGGTCAATCTAAATTGCTAGGCTGGGGATACGGCGGTTTGCATAACTATCAGGTACACAGGATTGTTTTTCCACTTCCGACTTCCCTGCTCCCTGCTCCCTGCTCCCTGCTCCCTAAGTAACTGCCTCAACCCATGACTGCTCCGAGTACAGCTATTTCACCCGAATCACTTCCAACTGAATCCAAAATTATTAGTAGCGGTTATCCCTTAAGTATTGCGCCAATGATGGATCGCACTGACCGCCACTATCGCTATTTCATGCGCCAGATTACACGACGGACATTACTCTACACCGAAATGGTCACCAGTGCAGCAATTCTTCATGGCGATCGCAAACGCTTGCTAGGCTTTTCCCCACAAGAGAAACCCCTAGTCTTACAAGTTGGTGGTGACACTCCCAGTGACTTAGCTGAATGCGCCCGAATTGCTGAAGCTATGGACTATGACCAGATTAATCTCAACGTTGGTTGTCCCAGTAGTCGAGTGCAAAATGGCAATTTTGGAGCTTGTTTGATGGCGCAGCCTGAACAGGTAGCACGCTGTGTAGAGGCAATGGTTAAAGTAGTGAACATACCCGTTACTGTCAAGCACCGTATCGGTATTGATCACCTTGACCGCTATGAAGACATGGCTAATTTTGTTCGCATTGTCTCAGATGCCGGTTGTCAGCATTTTACTGTACATGCTCGCAAGGCTTGGCTACAGGGTTTGAGTCCAAAAGAGAATCGCAACGTCCCACCCTTACGTTACAGTGACGTCCATCGTCTCAAGCAGGAGTTACCTGACTTATTCGTGGAAATTAATGGTGGATTCACTAGTCTTGAACAAGTGCAAGAACAACGGGAGTATGTCGATGGGGTCATGATTGGGCGTGCAGCTTACGACAATCCCTATCTGTTTGCCAAAGCTGATTGTGATATCTATAGCGAGACAGTTATACCCCCAACTCGCCATCAGGTTGTCGAAGCTATGTTTTCCTATATTGATCACTGGGTAGCCAAGGGTTTTAAGCTTAACAAAATTACCAGACATATGCTGCAATTATTTGCAGGGCAACCAGGTAGTAGAGCTTGGAAACGTCATCTAACTGAAAATTCCTGCTTGGTTGGTGTTGGTTCTGATGTCGTTCGCGAAGCTTTAGCTAAAATTCCTTAGAGTAAGCATACAGCGGTCAGCGGTCAGCGGTCAGCTTTGTGGTAAGCATATGCGCTACGCGCACGCTGCGCGAACAGCCATCAGCTAATGCTTACGGTTTTTTATTGCCATATCTCACGTTTTATATTATTAAGTATATTTGTACTATTTTGCGATATAATAATCACAACTATAATAGTGGTATTGGCCAATTTAGGGACAAAATACTGGTCTAATCCAGATTTTATGGTTCAAAACCCGCTCACCCATCATCCCTAACAAAATAACCATGAGATTTATCAGCCCCAAAACCGACTTTGCTTTTAAGAAAATCTTTGGTTCCTCTGAAAGTAAAGAAGTCCTAATTAGCTTTCTAAATGCTTTAATATATCAAGGAGAATCTAGGATAAATAATTTAGATATCATTGACCCATACAATGCTGGCTATACTACGGAGTTAAAGGATACCTACCTGGATGTCAAGGCGATTCTAAATGACGGCTCGACAGTAATTATTGAAATGCAAGTGTTAAATGTTCCAGCTTTTGATAAACGAGTAATCTATAATCTCGCCAAAACCTATGCCAATCAATTAAAATCTGGGCAAGGATATTATAAACTCAAGCCGGTGATTGCTTTAACGATTACCGACTTCACCATGTTTGAGGAAACCGACCGATACCTAACTCGTTTTGTATTTCAAGAAGAACAAGATAATTTTATCTATCGAAACCAACACCTAAGCATGGTCTTTGTGGAACTGCCGAAATTTTCCCGGTCTTTAGAAGACTTAGAAACGGCATCGGAGAAATGGATATATTTTATGAAGGAAGCCCCAAATTTAGAAGCAATTCCCGATACCTTATCAGAAATCCCGGAAATTGCTCAGGCGCTAACCATAGCTAATCAAGCGAATATGAGTAGAAAAGACTTGGAGGAATTACACAAACGAGAAGTATTTATGGAAGACCGCAAAGGTGAAATTCGTCAAGCTCTCGAACAAGGCCGGGAAGAAGGGAGATTATTAATGCAGGGACTGATATCCCGTCAACTGGAAGGTAAACTTGGTGCAATACCCTCAGAAATTCTAGAAGGAATTCAACAATTATCTCTAGAACAATTAGAAGGTTTAGGAGTTGCTATGGCAGATTTTACCAGCTCCGTAGATTTGTCGAATTGGTTGCGGAATAACCAATGATATAGCGCTACGCGCAAGTCAGAAGTTAGAAGTCAGAAGTCAAAAGTTTTTGCCTATTAAGTAGGGTGGGAAAATTATAGGATCTAGAATTATCAAAAGAACTAAACGGTTTTTGCCCACCCTACAAGCTATTTAGTAAAATCTTTTGATCTCCAATTGATAATTCCATCCCAATCCTCTTCCTCAACGAGGGAAGTGACCAAATCTCCCAAAGTTCTACCTTTACCGGCAATGGAAGCTGAGGGAGTCCGGCGCAATACTTTTGGTTCACTATCCGAAAGAATTGTCACAATTACACGAGCTTTGGATACTTTTGGTGCATCTGTTAACCATTGAAGTTGACCATTTTCGATAATAGCTTCATAACTTTGAAGCATTGCTCTCTCCTGGTTTAAAAGCTAATGTTGGATAGGAATACAAAGCATTTCTCTATCTCCAAAATTAGCAAGAATATATATAGCGTTTATTGCATTTATGAGGTACGCTTATCAAGGTCAAAGTCCCCCTTTTTAAGGGGGACCAACGGGGGATCACTTTGTACCTCATGGGAAAGAGAATTGCTATAGGAATTTTTGGCCGGATCCCATGGCTTGATCATAACACCAAAAACTAGGCGTTGCTTAATAATGGAATGATTTTAAGAGTGAGGTGGAATAGGCATCTTGCCGTAGAATGGGCATCAGGCGTGGAACTGGCATCTTGCGTAGAACTGGCATCTTGTGTAGAACTGGCATCTTGCCAGTTTCATGCTTATTTTCGCGCGGGCAGGATGCCCACTCTACTCCTATTCATTCAAAGACTGACGCAACGTCAAAAACTATTCGGATGGGTGGTGCGTTACGGGACCGGCTGTTGCAAGCGCGAAGAGGCTCAAAAGCAAACCCATCCCTAACCCACCACTAGCAACTTCCCACCCTCCCGACTCCCTACTCCCTACTCCCTACTCCCTAGTTCCCTTAAAACAGACTAGAACCGATCCTTCTCTTAACCATAGGACTTACGCATTTGCCCCCTAAATCCCCCAATTCTGGGGGACTTTAACTCAATTTCCCCCCAAAATTGGGGGGCTAGGGGGGCGAAATCAAGTTAACCGCGTAAGTCCTGAACCACTAATCCTAAGCCCAGAAAGCCCAGAGCCAGTAGACCCTGAGACGACATCGGTTCAGGCACTGGCACTGCCAGAGGCAGTGGAGCATTACCTGTCCCGGATTGGGTATCATTCTTAGCCGTGAACCTCCCAAATGGACCAATGGGGGGTTGTGTGGTTTGCCAAAAGAAGGAGATGGTTTCTGGAGTGTCGGAATTAGTACTCCAATCTGATCCACCGACAACACTCCAAACTAGACTGCCATCTTGATCAAGCTTTATGGAAAACTCCCCACTCGAACCGAGTGCCTGCTTTGCTTCCCCAAAGCTATAGCCCGCAACTCCTGTAAAGCCTTCAGCTTTGAACTCCAACCCGAACTGATTGACATCATCAAACCGAAGTAAACCATCCGGTTGAGGGAAGGGGGGATCGTTAGGAAAGTCTACACCAGGGGTAACTTTGTGTATATAAGTGTAGATGGTTCCCGCTGGATTTTGGGGCGGCACACAAGTTAGAAAACCAACAGGACAAGAAACGCTACTGGTCAAGTCCCCCAGGCTGTTGCCGTCACCATTGATCAGGGATGCATCGACTGTCGGACCCACTGGTCCTGTGATGGTTGCTCCCAGAGTCAGGTCGTCAAGGTTGATGGGGGTAATCGACGCAGCACTAATATCAAATCCGGTTAAATAGTTATCGTTAAGCCTTGGCTGCCTGCCACCAATGAAAATGGGTCAGACCACGAATGAAGTCGCACTGCTTGAGTAAAACACAACAGCGAGCGCAAATTATCTGCTCC
>NZ_JAAHHZ010000600.1:0-3018 GCF_010672005.1 Moorena sp. SIO4A5
GTGAGCTAGTTGAGGCGGTATAGCGTAGAGCTTCTTTTGATAGTGGCTAAAACTAACATGAACCAGGTAACGGTACCTGGTTCATGGTTATACTTATTCAACAAAATATCTAGCTAGGGTTTACAGAGTCTTACAGCCGACGCTCAACAAAAAAGTATATTCCTCCATTACTTACTTTCCTGAGTGGTTTGGCTTTTGATGTTTTAACAGTTTGGCTAGCCTAAGACGCTGAACAAAGATGCTTCAGATCATTACCACTAGCTAGTTAAAACATCGACCAATTAGGGCTAGACATGGTTTTAGTTGTCTAGGGTAGGTGGGAACTAAACTGAATTACTCCCATTCATGGTTATTTAACGCCTACCTTACCCTACATGTCTTGTTAATCTCTATGACTAAGTTTCTAGGGCTGTAAGTTCTTCAGGACAGGAGGCACAGTCCTGAATTCCGATTGGTTTGTGTGCCTATGATTAATGTATCAACTTGGCTGAACTTTTGGTAGACTCTGTTCAGAGAAATTTGCTTAACTTAAACTTTGTTTAAAAAGCCTATGAATTCGTAACGTTCGACAAATCCTATAGGATTTACGGCGCAAACCCGGTTATTGAGGGTAATTACACCGATTTCAGCCTTTGACTGATAAGAGAAACCGGGTTTTAAGGGTCTTGGTGTCTAAGTCCTGTACTAATCATTGATTCGAGAATATTCCACCCTCAGTAACTCTTCCGGAATCGAATTTGATCATGGGTATAGGGGTAAATGGATAAATTGGGGCATGGGATGATCTAGATTTTCGTTTGATTCATATGTTCAGCATTTTGTTAGCTTGTATTAGTTGACCAACGCTCTAAGGGAAAATCTGTCCAAATTTGATTAAACTTTCTCATCACCTGTCCTAGGTAGTGCCAAGGGTTAACTGGAAGTGGAAGGCACAGCCATTTGGCAAAATTAAGCTGAGGGGTGACACCCCTCATTAAAACTGCTATATTGTGATTATTGTAGATGCACCCTGATGATCAAGAGAGCTTGAAGACGGCTCTCTTATTTTTTTTAGGGAAAGGGATCGATACAGGATATCTCAAAAGCCGTGTGTACTCATTCAAAAACAACGCAAAACAAACAACGCAAAACTAGCGAATGCGATCGCATACTCTGTATATATCTGTATATCTAATGAGGGATGAGAGGATGGCTCACAGGGGTAGGTTTTTTACATTTGGGTAAAACATGGGACGACCCAGAGGGAGAGGAAAAGGAAAACAACGAACAAGCGATGCAGCGCGGTCATGGGGGAAACCCCCATGACCGCGCTGCATCAAGACAATGATGATTTTTAACGACAATAATGGTATATTTTCTTATCCCCCACACCCCACACCCCACACCCCACACCCCACACCCCACACCTGACGTCAAAGTAAAAAACCTACCCTTATGAGTGAGAGGATGGGGGGTGAGTTTTCTGATTCCTCCACCCCTGCTCTAGGTGAAATTTATCCTCTTGCGTAAAAAGGAAAGACTTGGGTGATAACTATATAGGTGCATCCCAGATTGACTTGAGCAAGTTGTGATGAGGAAATAAACATGAAAAAAGCACTATTAATCGGAGCGTTATTGGCCCAGACTACAACATTTGGTGCTAGTAAAGCCCTGGCTCAGGTTCCTGATTGGGTGATGGATGGAGCAGGATGTGTTCCCATTGATTCTGCTATACAACAAGACCTTTATCTGATCACGGCGGGACGGATTAAGTTCAAACCAGAAAAAACCGGTTCAATTACTGTCATTTGTCCAGTGTCTGTTAATGTTAAAAATGCCAACAACATTAGTGTTTCCTACCGTGATTCGACGGGAAGAAGTACGAATGCTCGTGTCACAGCAGCACTACGACGCATTAGAAAGCGTGATGGTGCTGTTAATACTGTCTCTGGATTAGTTTTTAATTCGGATACCAGAAGCGAAACTGCTTATACCTTCGAGGGAAGTTCAACCAGTAGTGAATCAGGTCATACCTTTGACCATTTCAATTACTACTACTATGTGCAGACTGCCCTGGTTCGGAGAAGCTCAAGCAATATCGTCGAGTTTGGGGGAGTTGAGCTAGGAAGAGTTATTTTTTAAGTCTGATCTCAATAGCACCCTCGTTAACGCTGAAACTTTGACGAAATAACCCATGATCCGGTGCGACCCAGCGTTTTCGTGGGAGCTAAGCGTGAACGCGCACCAAGAGATTGGCCTAAGGCCACGCTTCGCGATGAAGCTAAGCTTCCGCTAAAAGCGATTAGCCCGAAGGGCTACGCTACGCGAACGAGTCCGGTTAATCACTTCGTCTTTAGGTAAATCGTTAATTATTAATCGTTAATTGACGAACAACTAAAAATGATAAGTAGTCAACCGGACATTATATTACCAACAATATTAAATCAATACGTCTTCTACCATAATTTCATTTAACGTTTTCAATAACTCCCGCTCATTGTAAGGCTTAGAAAAATAAGCAGATGCACCTAAAGTCATAGCTAGTTTGCGATGCTTAGAACCACTCCGGGAGGTGAGCATAATAATGGGTAAGGTCTTTAAGCTTGGCTCTCCTTTGACCCGAGTTAAAAAGCCGTAGCCATCCAGCCTGGGCATTTCGATGTCACAAATAATGGCTTTAACCTCTAATCCCCGAAGCAGTTTTTCTATCCCATCCTGACCATCTTTGGCGTGTTCTACAATATACCCAGCTTTTTCTAACCCCAATGCCAACATCCGGCGCACGTTAATCGAGTCGTCAATGATTAAGATGGTGTCTTTAGTACTTGGTTGTATCCCGATCGAGGGAGGTTGTTGCTCCACAAATCCCTTTGAGGTGGAGCCATGTTGTGGGGATAAACTCTCTAGGTTACTGGTGCGCTGACAACTGATTATCCAGCGTAGCATGGCGTTGGCGTCTACCAGAGGAACCACTCGACCGTTGCCGAGAATGGTACAGCCGCTAAATCCATCAGGTAACCCTAGGGTTCCTTCTACTTG
>NZ_JAAHHZ010000601.1:0-3015 GCF_010672005.1 Moorena sp. SIO4A5
GCGATCGCCTAGCAAAAGCTTTCACCGCCAAAGGTTGGCCAGTCTTAGCTTTTCTAGATACCCACGAACCAGGCAAACCAGAACCTCCCTATCCTCCTCATTGTGAAAAAGGGTCTGGGGAAGAAAAACTGGTTCCTGAACTGGAATGGCTAGAAACTCATCCCCACGCTACTTTAATTCAAAAAGACTGCATCAATGGTTTTATCGGTTCCATTGATGTAGATACTGGAAACAATACTTTAATTAGCTGGATAAACCAGCACAAGCTAGAAGCCTTAGTAGTTGTGGGCATCTGCACCGATATTTGTGTAATGGACTTCGTGGTTACTATGCTATCAGCACGCAATCATGATATGGTACCAACCTTAAAAGATATTGCCGTTTATACCGAAGGTTGTTCCACCTTCGACCTCTCGGCAGAGATGGCAGCCCAGCAGGGTTTGCCAAAGACGGCAATTCATCCCCAGGAAATCGCTCATCATGTTGGTTTATACACCATGGCAGAGCGTGGAGCGTTCATTGCTTCTACAATTTTGATGTGACAAATCCCAGGCATTGCTGAATCAAGGAATTAATATGAGTGGGGTGGGCATCCTGCCCGCCCGGAAATATATTGAAACTGGCAAGATGCCAGTTCCACACCAGATGCCCATGCCACGGCAAGATGCCCATGCCACACCAGATGCCCATGCCACGGCAAGATGCCCATTCCATCTCACTCTTAAAATCATTGTCTTGATGCAGTCGCTCATGGGGGAAACCCCCAAGACCGCGCTGCATCGCTCCATTATTAAGCAATGCCCAATCCCAAGTTTAAAACCAAGTAAAATTTACCTTTTTAATAAAAAAAATGAAATCTCGACTAACAATTGTCACAGGTGCAAGCGGCGCTCTGGGTAACAGTTTTATTGAACACTTTCTACAGCAAGAAAATACCACTTGCGTAGCCATTTCTAGATCCCCTCTGGAAACGGATGCCCTGCATTGCCAATTCGATCTTCTCGATAGCCAAGCCGCAGAGCAAGCCATCACTAATCTCGACCTTTCGGAAGTTTCTGATGTGATCCTTATCCATGGCGTAGGCAAATTCAAATATGAAATCGAGACAGAAACCACCGAGGCAGACTGGGATGAAAAGGGAATTGATGATGAAATATTCTCATCAAACTACCATACCTTTGTCAACGTAGCCCAGCCACTTGTCGAAAAACTTAACCAAGAGCATCAATGCAATCGCCAGACGACCCTTGCTCTTTGTGGTTTCGGTTCTGTTACGGATAAATATAAGATCCCTTTCTGGCGCTCTTATACTTACGCCAAAGATACCTTACGGAGCTATATCCAAGACCTAGCTCAGTCAGAAGACTGGCAAGGACTAATCAGGGGACGGTTTATCAATGTCAGTACTACAGACACAGGTAATGAAAACAAATTGCGACCCAATGCAACAGCTGAAGATAAAAAATATTGGCTCAAGCCAGAAAAAATCGTCCAGCAATCTCTAGAATCTCTGGAGTCCTTGCAGCCTCTGTGGCAGGAAATAGATGTCTATGAACCCATGCCAGGATTCGAGCCAGACGACTATTACAGCAATTACGATAAAATTCAAGAAAAATGGCAACGACAGATGGGAGTGCCATCTTCATTAACTTAACTGCTTTTTTGCTAAACTTTTAACTGAGGAGTATTTCCTTCTCCTTTTTTGGCAAGAAGATAGGAAATACTCCCATTGGGAGCTACAAAGTATAAATATTAATCTAATTGCTGCATAGGAAATTAAATTGGTTAAGAGTTATGGCAATATTACCTCCCCCAATAGTGTTAGACTCTCTACTGCATCAATGGCTCAAAGAAGATATTGGTAGAGGCGATCGCACCACCCAAGCTTTGTTCGCTCAAGAAGTTAGTTCTGGAAACGGACAATGGATCGCTAAGCAAGCAGGTACAATTGCGGGACTGCCAATTGCAGCGCGGGTGTTCTATTTATTAAATGAAAAGGTCAGCTTCATCCCCCTAGTAGCAGAGGGAGAAAGTTGTCAGCCAGGGCAAGCCATCGCTCGTTTGCACGGACCATTTGATGCTTTGTTGATGGGAGAGAGGGTAGCTTTAAATCTAACTATGAGTCTGAGTGGCATTGCTACCCTAACCCGTCAGTATGCCGAAAAAATTGCTGATTTGCCTGCCCAGTTGGTGGATACTCGCAAAACTACTCCAGGCTTAAGACTATTGGAAAAATATGCAACTCAAGTGGGAGGAGCCATTAACCATCGCATGGGCTTGGATGATGCGGTGATGATTAAGGATAATCATATTCAAGCGGCTGGGGGAATTGGGGAAGCGATCGCTCGAATTCGTAAGACTATTCCCTATCCTATGACCATTGAAGTAGAGACAACAACTCTCGCGGAAGTAGAAGAGGCGATCGCCCACAATGCTGATATTATCATGTTGGATAATATGCCAGTTGAGGAGATGGAGGTAGCAGTTAAGCTAATTCGCGTAAGCAACAACAACATTAAAATTGAGGCATCCGGTAATGTTACCTTAAAGACGATTCGTGCAGTGGCCGAAACAGGAGTAGATTATATCTCCAGCAGCGCTCCCATTACTCGCTCTAGTTGGTTGGATTTGAGTATGAGATTGGGGAGTTGGGATAAACAGTAGTATCGCCGTTTATCTCAAGGGGTATAGGAAGTATGCCCTGGGATAGATTTTGAAGGAATTTCGAGCTTCTTACTGTACTATTGACGAGGATGACTTGAGCGATCAGCCATGACAGAGTTAATGAATGCTGTGATTCTTACCGGATTTGGAGGGCCCGAAAAACTGGTCTATACCCAAGTCCCTAAACCAGTCCCGAAAGAGGGAGAAGTGTTAATTAAAGTAGGAGCTTGTTCTGTTAATAATACAGATATAAATACTCGAACAGGTTGGTATGGTGCGGAGAATAATTTTCAAGCTATCCTGCAAGATACCAAGGAAAATGACCTCAATAGTTCCGCTTGCTGGACGCAA
>NZ_JAAHHZ010000602.1:0-3007 GCF_010672005.1 Moorena sp. SIO4A5
AAACTGGGCAAAAAAGAAACAAACGAATTCGCTATCCTGTGGTCAAAAAAGGAAAAACGGTTGCTAAAAAAGGTAAAAATAAGAAGACATAACTCAAATTTTGAATAAATTTGCTAACATCTCAGCCTCAAAAGAAGACTGGGTTATTTGATCATAGTCTAAACTCCAGTTAATAGAGCGTGGAGAGTAATATTATCCTGATCCTAATACTAACCTCAAGACTTCTTTAGAAATCTGGACTTATAAAGTTAAAGAAATTTAAGCCTTAATAGATACTGAAGTCCAGCAAATAAAACTTCATGGCAGCGGACGAGGACTATTAGAATAGAAAAGTACGCTCGACTTGACCGGAGTGTTTTATGGTTTCATCAGAACTAATCTCGACCTTGAGAGAACTGAGTCGCTCAGACAAGTTCTATATCATACAGATTCTGATTTCGGAACTAGCCCAACAAGAAACGGATTTAATTAAACCTGACCAGTCTTACCCAGTGTGGTCGCCTTATGATGCGGTTGAGGCAGCGGATACAATGTTAAAAGTGCTACAGGCTGTCAAAGCTCAAGATCATGGGTAATCCTGAACGATATCCATTTGTTTCCAGTGATACAGCCTTAGGCGAAGCTAGTTTTCGCCCGTATTTGCCTTTTACCTTAGTTTATCAACAGGGTACATCAGGTTAAGTAAATTCAAGCCTTAATAGATAAGGAGAAAGAAAAAATGAAACTGTGGAGTGATAACTTTACCAATGGTGATAAGATTCCTAAAGAGTTTGGTTTTGGTAAATATCACCCACAAAAACACATGGTATTTTAAGATAACAAAAATCCCCATTTAGGTTGGAGTGATTTACCACCAGGAACCCGTTCTCTAGTCTTAATTTGCCATGACTCTGATGTGCCAAGTGTATTTGATGATGCTGAGCAAGAGGGTAAAATTGTCTCAGCTAGCCTACCCCGTATAGATAGTTATCATTGGGTCTTGGTAGATTTATCACCGGATATTCAATCGATTGCTGCTGGTGAGTTCAGTGATGGCGTAATTCCTGGGGGCAAAAATGGCCCTGAAGCCCCGTTAGGTACTCGCCAGGGAATCAATGATTATGGCGAAGGGTATGTTGGCGATCCTGAAATGGCAGGATATTATCGGGGCGATGCGTAAAACCCCCGCGTTTTAACCGGGGGATATAAGCGAGTTTGACGAATTTATTCGGCTGTCAAGCTAGTATTATGCTAGAATAATTAGTATAACTCTATAGATAGTGAGTCTAACTTTGATAGTCTACGAGTTCAAAGCAAAAGGTAAAGACAGTCAGTACAAGGCAATTGATGAGGCAATACGCACCTATAAGTTCATCCGTAATTCTTGTCTAAGATATTGGATGGACAATAAAGGTGTGGGCAAATATGACCTCAATAAATATTGTCGGGTACTGGCCAAAGAATTCCCCTTTGCAAACCAGCTCAACTCTCAAGCTAGGCAGTCTGCGGCTGAATGTACTTGGAGCGCAATTAGTCGATTTTACGAGAACTGTAAAAGAAAGATACCCGGAAAGAAAGGCTTTCCCAGGTTCAAGAAACACCCTCGTTCAGTTGAATACAAAAAAACGGGATGGAAGCTTTCAGAGAACCGAAAGGCTATCACTTTCACCGATCAAAACAAGATCGGAAAATTGAAGCTGAAAGGAACCTATGATCTCCATTTATATCAACTCGAAGACATTAAACGAGTCAGGTTGGTTAGAAGAGCGGATGGGTACTATGTGCAGTTTTGTATTTCAGTAGATCTCAAGATAGAAACTGAACCAACAGGTAAAGCCATTGGCTTGGATGTCGGGATTAAATACTTCCTAGCGGATAGCTTGGGAAATACAATTGAAAACCCAAAGTTCTATCGAAAGTCAGAGAAACAGTTAAATCGTGCTAATCGCAGAAAATCTAAAAAGTACGTTCGTGGAGCCAAGCCGCAATCAAAAAACTATCACAAAGCTAGATGTCAATATGCCCGAAAGCATTTAAGAGTAAGTCGGCAGCGTAAAGAGTATTGCAAGCGAGTCGCATACTGCGTAATCCACTCTAATGATGTGGTCGCCTATGAAGACTTAAATGTGAAGGGTATGGTAAAAAATCGACATCTAGCCAAGTCAATTAGTGATGTTGGATGGTCAACTTTTCGACACTGGTTAGAATATTTTGGAGTGAAATATGGCAAGCTAACAATTACTGTAGCTCCCCATAACACCTCTCAAAACTGCTCTAACTGTGGAAAAAAAGTTAATAAGTCTCTATCAACAAGAACTCACATTTGTTCGTGTGGATACACAGAAGATAGAGACATTAACGCTGCCAAAAACATTCTAAAAAAGGCTCTAAGTACCGTAGGGCATACGGAATCTTTAAAGCTTGGGGAGTTTAATCCGCTTTTAATGTTGGAGCAATCCTGCATTAGAAAGATTGAACTGTGAACCAAGAATCCCCGTCTTTTTAAAGCGGGGAGTGTCAACGCCTTCAGTCAGGATTCTGGTCATGGCTTTGATCACTGATACGGGAACGCTTACCTCGAAAATACCAACGATACCAATGCTTAGCACTGCGAATCGCTAACCACAGTAGTAGTAAAGCGATTAATCCTCCTTGTTCAGGAGCATCAAAAGCCAAAATTATCAAAACTACGCACAGAAAATCCTGAAGAAACACTACCCACACAGGTAAGCCACGCAAACGGTAGAACCATCCCACTTGAACTAACTGGAGTACGAAGGCTAATAAGCCGCCGACAATACCGACTACCCAGACAAATCCCGTTAGTTCTTCAGCAAACTGAGTCACAGCAATACCAAGAATTGCCCCTACCAGAGGACTCAAGACTAGCTGAACTATTTGTAAGACTCGCTGTCCTAATAGATTTTTGGAGGCAAATAGCTCCACCAATGACCAAATTGTCAAGATAGTCAGCAAGACTGGGGGATGAATCTGTGACAGTAACGGTACCTTCGACCAGAGTTGGTCA
>NZ_JAAHHZ010000603.1:0-3007 GCF_010672005.1 Moorena sp. SIO4A5
TCTCATAAATCCTAGAAACGCTATAAGTATGATCAACGCGCTTATAGCGGTTCTCATAGTAATGAGCTACACAGGATTTTTTCCCGATTCCCTACTCCCGATTCTAAATTCTAAATTCTAAATTCTAAATTCTAAATTCTAAATTCCCGATTCCCGATTCCCGATTCTCGATTCCCGATTCCCGATTCCCGATTCCCGATTCCCGATTCCCTACTCCCTACTCCCTGTTCCCTGTTCCCTGTTCCCTTATAATGACACAAACAACACCTCAAAAAAGAAGATGTGAACGTAATCGGAAACGTTCTAAACGAAGAGCTATTTTCTGTCCCATTCATCGTTGCCACCTGGATAGTGCTAGTCAAAAATATCGATTGTTTGCGGATCGAGCAGGACAACTGATGGAACGTGGTGTTAAACAAAAATATGCCTTGATGCTGATAGCGAGTAAAACTACAGTAGCCATTGAAGGAGAGTGGCTAGAGGCTTTTTGGTGTAGTGAGTGCCAGGAAACCCAGTGGTATCACGTTGCCAAGACAGGCGATCGCACCTATAAGCTATCGTTGGCTCCTGATGTGTTATGGCAACAGGTAACAGGAGTTGTAGATCCTCAAGGAAATCCCTCAGTGGGAGAATTTACCCGTCGCCAGTCTAGAAGGATTGGTTTTCACGGGGTTAAGGATTTTGGGGCAATTTAGCTTTTTTTGCCAAAGTCCAAAATACTGATACTTACTAGTTTTGCCAATAAAATAGCGTCCTAAATTAATTTGTAATAATTTTTGTTTCAAGATCCTCTGTTCCCTTTGCTAAATAATTGTTTATGTTAATTATTCAAGGCAGTTCAATGTTATTTACAGGTTGAACTGTTTGTTTTGGTGGAAATTTTGTAGAAACAACTATCCCCCAAGGTTTTTCTAACATCAATAATTTAGTAATTTACTGCCGTGATGAGCTGATACTAAATCCTGTTCACACAGTGGCTTTATAGTGATAACCCTCAAACCCTCTCCCCATATGCCTATCACGCCATTTACCTATTAGTAATAAAAGCTACTTTCACAACCGGATTTAGTATGAATCACCACTATAAAGAAGCATAAATTAATTGAATCATGAACAAAATTATTGGTTTGATTACCGCACGGGGTGGCTCGAAGTCCATTCCCCGTAAGAATACTACCTGGCTGGCGGGTAAGCCCCTAATCGCTTGGACAATTAAAGCTGCCTTAAAAAGTCATAGGTTGAATCGTGTGATAGTTTCTACTGAAGATGAAGAGATTGCTGAAATCTCGAAAAAGTGGGGAGCCGAGGTGCCATTCCTGCGCCCGGCAGCACTAGCGCAAGACGATTCATCTCACATTTCCGTGTTGATACATGCTGTCGATTGGTTAGAACAAGTTGAAGGGACAACAATAGACTATCTGATGTTGTTGCAACCAACTTCGCCGTTGCGTTCAGCTCAGGATATTGACTTAGGGATTGAATTGGCGTTGGAGCAGAATGCTGATAGTGTGGTAAGTGTCTGTAAGGCGTCTACCCATCCATATTTTACGAGGCGGATCACGAGTGACGGTAAACTACAGGATTTTGTGCAAAAACCCGATGGCTACCTGCGCCGACAAGTGCTGCCGCCAGCCTATGCTTGGAATGGGGCGATATTTCTGGTGCGGCGTGACATCTTAATCGAAAAGCAGACTCTTGAAACAGATCGCACTTATGCTTATGTGATGACACCTGAACGCTCCCTAGAGATTGACACGCCTTGGGATTTGTACTTGGCTAATTTGATTCTTTCTGATCGCACTAAGCATGGATTTGAGGGCAGATCTTACCCAGCAACTTTACCTGTAGGGTACGTTAATAACGCACCCTACTAACTATAACAGTTAACTATAGCCTTTGTTGTCCATTTTTGCATAAGTCCTGGATAAATCTTGCTCATCACCAAATTTCCTTAATATTATATATGATCATAAAAAAATGAGAACAAAAACGCTATGAGGCAACAGTTTCGCTTAGGTCATCGCTGGGTAGGAGTAGAACACGCGCCCCTCGTGATTGCCGAAATCGGGATCAATCATGAAGGGCATCTTGATAAAGCGATTCGCATGGTCGATGATGCCTATGGGGCTGGTTGTGAGTGTGTAAAGTTCCAGTGCCATGTGATTGAAGATGAGATGATTCCTAATGATGTGGTACCAGGTAACGCCAATGAGAGTATTTGGCAGATCATGAAGCGTTGTGCCCTTCCCGAAGATGAAGAAGTTCGGCTCAAAGCCTATGTAGAGTCAAAGGGTATGATCTATCTGTGTACCCCTTTCTCACGAGCTGCTGCCATCCGTTTGGAAAAAATGGGAGTCTGTGCTTATAAAATTGGTTCTGGCGAGTGCAATAATTACCCATTGATCAAGCATATTGCTTCCTATGGTAAGCCTGTTATCCTCAGTACGGGGATGAATAATTTGGCCTCAATTATGCCAGCCGTGGACATCTTGCAAGAAGCGGGCGTCCCGTTTGCCATCATGCACTGCACGTCCATGTACCCGACGCCTCATGAAAAGGTTCGTTTGGGGGCATTATCGGTTCTGGCAGAACAGTTTCCAGACGCAGTATTAGGTTTGAGCGATCATTCCCTTGGCAACTATACCTGTTTTGGTGCAGTGCCCTTGGGGGCTCGCATCTTAGAAAAGCACTTTACTTCCGATAAAAGCTGGCCAGGACCCGACGTTCCGATTTCGATTGATCCAACTGAACTAAAAGAGTTAATCGATGGCTCAAAGGTTATTTATAGCGCCTTGGGAGGCACAAAAGAGATCTTGCCCGAAGAACAACCCACCATTGACTTTGCTTATGCTTGTGTGGTGTCAATACGAGAGATATTACCTGAAGAAAGGCTGACGATGGAAAATATCTGGGTTAAGCGCCCCGGTACAGGGCAGATTAAGGCAGTTGAGTTTGAAAATCTGTTGGGTAAGAAAGCGCAACGCTACATTCCCAAAACACGCAACTG
>NZ_JAAHHZ010000604.1:0-3004 GCF_010672005.1 Moorena sp. SIO4A5
TCGTATAACTAGCGTTAACCGTTTCAAAAAAGATGGTGTGAAAACCAGCTGTAGCCAATTTGTCAAAAATCTTAGCTAAATCTTTTTCAGACTTCGCTTTAACAATAGTACCCCGGTCTAGCCAAATGGCTCGAATCTCTGACTGGGCTAGTTTACGATCAATTGGGTAGTTTTCCCACAAGGTATTTCGTGCTGTCATCCACAGCTGACTTGCCTTTTGATACTCTCTGCGAGCCACTGCTCGACGGAAATTTTCCAAACCCACTCTGGCCTGATGCAATGCCTCAATAGCTGAGTTAGCAGCTGAGTCAGTTTCATCCGTTTTACCCTCAGAGGTTTCCTCGGAAGTTTCCGACACTTGCTTAGTACCAGCAGTGACAAATTGTTCAATAGCAGTGCCTGTAGATAAATTCAGATTACTGTTAGCTGCATCGGCTCTTAGCAAAGCACTTTCAAACCGACCAATCAGATTTTCCAACTCCCGCTCCATCGCAGTAGCTTGCTTTAGGGTTCGAATTCGTCTTCTATATCGTGGTGGTGGGGCTTTTGCTGGCTTGGGTGACGGTGCTAATCGGGAATTAGTAGGCTTGGCTGAAGCATCTGTGTTATTGCCAGACTCTGCATCTTCTGTTTCCACCTGTTTCTGGGCAATAGTAGTGTCGATATCCCGACAATGTTGTGGTGAGTGATCAGAGGATTCAGACGATGTAGATGAATTAGTGATGAGTTGGACATCAGTAAGTTGGACATCAGTGACTTGGACATCATAGCGACCAAGAGCCGCTCGTAACCAAGCACTATCGACTTCTGCCGGAGCTACCCGATCGATACCCCAGCGCCAACCAAAAAACGTAGCATTATTAGAGGTTACTACAGCAGGGGGCTTGTCAACCTGACTCCAGACCGCAACAGTAGTGGAATTAAGATCAGCAGGAATAAGAGTACCACCCTGGATGATACCTGTAATTCCAGTATTCTGCACCCATGTTTGGTTACTGTCTGGGGAAGGATGGAGGATAGAGGGTTGAGTCATCGCAAACCCCCAATAGGCACCCAAAAGCTCACGCAATTGTTTGCGGATGTCAGGTTTGGAAAGTAATCCAGTCGGACCGCTGACAATAACTTTTCCTCCTTGTGCAATCCACTCCTGTAACGCTTGGAATTGTTTTGGGTGGAGGAACTCGACATTGGGCAAAAATAGCAAGTTAGTGTTATCGAAGTCAGAGGCTTTCTTAACTTCAGTCAAGTCAACAATACAGTAGTTAACTCCAATTGAATGTAAGCGTTCGGTAATTCCAGACCAATGCCCTTGATTATCCCGACTTTTAACTACTCCTAGCTGCACCGTTTCAGCTCTAGCAGCTGGTAACCATGGTAGGGAATTGAGCAAAAGCCCGATCAAGGTACTAACGACAATAGTCTTGGGATCGATAGGATTAGATTTGAGTATAGTCAAATCTCTGATCAAGGGGGTTAGCTGCTTGGACAAATACCACTGCCAATTGGAACTATCACTACTGCTGAACACCGTTCACTCCTTAAAATTAGTTATCAAAATCTTAACCTCTCTTAGCAATTCACAACGTTCGTTAGCGAGAAGTGGGGATTTAGATCAGTCAGTGCGATCGCATTAGGTATTGGTTCAATTGCAGTTTATAACTTGTATAACCCATACGGGATATCATCTCAGCTAATTCTAGCCGAGATGAACGGAATAGTTTTACCATCAATGATTACTTTTCTTTAGTTGATGATTAACATAACTACGAAGAACGTTATTAATCGATGATTGATAGCCTTTTCCTTGACTTTTGAACCAGTCTATGATGTCACTATCTAAGCGAATAGAAATCGCTTTTTTAGTAATCGGTTTAACCATTTTGGCATTTTCCCAGAAATGATCATCTAACTCAGGTATATCTGAAGTATCAATTTCAGAGTCAGGAATATTTTTGATTTCTTCAAGTCGTTTTGGCGAGATACTCATAATACTTTTTCCTTGTCTTGCAGCGGTCAGCGGTCAGTGGTCAGCCGTCAGCTTTCCATAACTCAGATTAAACTAATGCTTACCTGTTGTCTTGATGCAATAGCGAGTGGGGGAAACCCCCAAGACCGCGCTGCATCGCTTATTCAAAAGCTGTTATCTTTGCTTACCCTATGCCCATAAGCTGATAGCTGATAGCTGATAGCCTAGCGCATATGCTTAGCTACGGAGTAGGAGTATGAAGTAAGGTGAAGCAAATTGGATGGCTCTAATAATTATTAAAAACGCTAGAATTATTTGTGTATAAAAATAAAACGTAAATATTCAGGTAAGCTTATGGGCATAGGCTGATAGCTGATAGCTGTTCGCGTAGCGTGCGCGTAGCGCTTAAGCTGATAGCTGATAGCTTACGATAAACCCTACCGAAATTAATATCCTAGATAGGTTGGGCATCTCCCATGAAAACTAATAACCATCGGTCAGTCTGTGGGAAATTAAAGCAGCAGTTAAATAACAGAGTTAAACGCTGGTTTAATTCCCCTAAAAATGGTCATAGCAGCACCACACAAACAATAACTGTTACTGTGGCAGAGCCTTATGCTCCCTACAAACCTCCCTCAACTCCTCAACAACCTAACCACAGCAACGGCGTAATTCATCTTACCTGGCTGCCTGGTGATCGGCTACAAAACGGTAAGTACACTATCGAAAAAAAACTAGGACAAGGTGGGCTGGGTATTACCTATTTAGCCCGAAATAATAAAACAGGCGATCGCATTGTTATTAAAACTATCCTTAATCATGTACTACGCCAAGATAATTTATTAGAATATTGGAAAATTTTTGCCAACGAAGCGGTAAAGTTAGCCCAATGTAGCTGTGGCAATCCTCATCTAGTCAGCTTATGTGAAGAAATCATCCGAGAAGGTGAATTGCCTTGCCTAATCATGGAATACATCGAGGGGGAAACCTTGTCGGCTCTGGTGAAACGGCAGGGTGTGCTTTCAGAAGAACAAGCCA
>NZ_JAAHHZ010000061.1:0-40710 GCF_010672005.1 Moorena sp. SIO4A5
GGTCGGTTGTAATGGTCTCGCCAAAATGAAACGGAGTAGTTGTACCTGCTCGACAAGCATACTCCCACTCGGCTTCACTGGGCAAGCGATAAGGCCGTTTCGTATACTGGGACAGCCGCTCACAAAACTCTACCGCATCATACCAGGAGACTTGCTCTACAGGTCGGTTTTTCCCTTTAAAATGGGATGGATCGGGTTCAAGTTCTCTGTTGACTTGGGGTAGGGCGGCGACGGCTTGCCATTGGGCTTGGGTCACTGGGTATTTGCCCATGAAGAAGGATGTAACAGTGACTCGATGCTGGGGACTTTCATCATTAGTATGCCCCTCTTCGGTTTCTGGGGAACCCATGATAAAGCTCCCTTCAGGGATAGCAACCATCTCTAGCTCAACTCCATTCCCTAAGTCTTGGGTAAAACCATAAGCTTGGTGCTGATGACGGTGGATCGTTAATCCCGCATTTAATACAGACTTAAGATTAGTTTTGGTAACTTTTTGACCCAGGGCTTCTGTAAGCAGTTTCCATAACTTAGAGCCAACAGATTGTAAATATTTTGAGCTGTAGCCTAGTGAATGGGCGATTTCTTGGTAAGTCTGATTGTCTAATGCTCCTCTCAAGATGCTTCGTTGCAGGTCTGTAAACGAGGGTCCTGTTGAACCAAAAACTGCTTCTTCAGCGGTTTGAATGGGGTCTTTTACCTGTATCGTTGCCACTTCAAAGTCAAAAGGTTCTAAGTCAATCTCTGAGGATATCTCTTTCCCTGTTCTAAGCCCAATGGTTAGCACCTTACATTGAAAGGTTTGCAGGGGTGGTAAACCTTCAACCTCAGTCACTGTCTGCCCAGAAACTGACACCGTATTTGTCAGTGTTTCTGGTAATAACCAATCTGGGACTCTCAACTCCAAATCATCTAATTGATAGGGATTAAGTTCAGCTGGAGTAACTGTATCTGGCTGTCTTAGGACTCGCTGGATCAGTCTGGCGTACTCCACCAAGGTTGGTTCCTGTTGTAACTGAGGGGATAGCTCTGCGGTAATGCGTGTTAATCGTGCTAATTCTGCCCGCATACCTGATTCAGTAAGATTTTCAGAATCGGTTCCACTACTGGTTTCTATGAGCCCCTGGGCAATCTCTCGTGCTGCCTGTTTGCACTGTTCATCCCCTAAATACACCATTGCTGCCCAACGCTGTGCCTCTAATTCCTTTTGCTTTCTACCGGGATGAAGGTGACTCAGATACTTGACATAGTTGATTAAAACCTGAGCCACTTGCTGCATTCGCGGCTTACCAAAGCGGGGGTCTTGTTTCATTTGCTCTAGCAGATAGCCTCGGATATGAGTATCCATGGCGTAAAGCTCATAGCCCACCTGAGAACACAAATCCGACAGTAACAAATCAACCTCTGCCACCCACGGAACGTTTTCATTGCGCAAAAACTGATTGCGCAAGTAGTTCACTAGCTCCGGTGTTAGCACCAGAGGCAAAGCAGCATGATAGGCCAGGACCCGATAGGACTCATCAAAACGTTTTACAAACCGCTCGACGGCTTGCTGTGCTGCTTGTTGGTGCCATTGTTCTTCCTCAGCCACAGTTGTCATGATCAAGGGGAATGGAGGTGTTGTAGGGGTTGTCCACGTACAATGTCGATGGCATTACTTAATCCATCATTATCCATCTGGTACATTGGCACCAAATTAGCAATAATTTCTGCGGAACTACCCAGCCAACGGTCTTCTGGCATTGGATTTAACCAAGCCAAGAGGGTGGTGTGCCGCTTTAGCTTAAACAGAAAGCTGGTAGTTGCCCGAATCCTCTCTAACTTACGATACCCCCTTGCTGCTCCAGCATCACTGACTATTAATACGCTGGTTTCCTGGTCACAGATTGTGAATAGGGTTTGCAGGGGGATGGGTTCTGTCAAGTAGAGGTCTTTGTAGACACTAGCAGCAGGTACGTTATGGAAATAGAACACATTGACCTTTTCTGGTTGCAGAGTGCTTTCATACTGTGCCGTTTCTACCAACTCACTGGTGAAGCGATGAAACGGAGTCATTGAACCATTCTGATCCAAGACTAGTAGGAGATGGGCATGGTTTTGTTCACGTCTGCGGTAGACTGGAGCCAGATAAAACCCTTGCCGAGTTGCTTGCTTAACGGTTGCCGCTTCATCCAGTTGATCCATTGACCCATCGGCAATCGGTCGGCGCAAATACCTCCAGTTATAGACCATTGAACGGCGGGAAATGGGATAGTATGTCTGTAAGCTAGAAGTATCTTCGTTTTCTACAAAGGTAGAGGGTGCCCGCACCGGTAAGGATGACCAGTCCGGTTTTGGTTTGCTCTCGGTAACAACCTCCTGGGGTGGTGACTGCAATAATTTCTGGGATACCTTGAGCTGCTCCTGATCAGGTTTAGGCTTGGGTTTTTCTGAAACACTACTTTCAGACTGTTTGGAGGGAGAAATAACCCCCAAGGACTCCCTGATGGAGTCCCAGATGGAGTCAAACTGACTTTGTTCTGAGCGAGAGTGACACCATAAAAGCTTTAATGTCTCTGCCAGTGCCGTTTCATCCTCTCCAAATCCCCCTTTTACCGCTTGCCGTGCTGCGAAAAGTTCCCCTACGCCAAGCTGAAATCTGTTTTGGCGCAGGCTAATGAAAGCACGAGTTACCCAATCTTGGGGGTTAAAGGAGTTCATGAGGCTTTAGCATATTTTTTCCAGTCTTGTTGCAGCTTAAACAGTAACTCTGGATAGGGGAGCAGCTTGTTTTTTTCTAGTTGTTTTGGATTGTAAGGCTTTGACTCAAAGGTATGAAGGGCTTTGAGCCAATCGAGAAATTCACTAGTTCCTGGTTTCTTGAAGAGACCCCCTTCGTTCCAGACCTTCAGGAAACGGGCGATCGCAGTATCGACTAAATCCGCAGGGGGTGGTGCTTCCTCACAAACCTGGTAGTGTTTATCAACAATTTCCTGTAACTGCTTGGGGTCGTTAGGAAAGTCTAAGTAATGATACAGGCAACGACGGAGAAATGGTGCAGGCAGGTTACCTTTTTCCTTATTACTAGTAATGAACACAATGGGTTTGTGTGTTGCTGTAATGGTTTCTCCAGTTTCTTTTATTTTAAATTCCCAAGGCTCATCTAATACGGTCAGTAAGTCATTGGGAAAATCTAAATCTGCCTTATCTATCTCATCAATTAATACCACAGCTGGACAATCCTTCAACCTAAAGGCTTTCCCTAAGGCACCAAATTGACGATAGTGTTTAGCATTAGCGGGATTGCGATTAACTGCTTCCGAGTCTTCCTGGTCTAAGTCTTCCTGATCCAAGTCTTCTGGCTCCGGTTGTCCATGAGCAACGGTGGGCTCTGGTGCTACTTTTTGAGTGTGTACATCATGTAATCGGAGAATAGCATCATATTCATAGAGTCCATCTTCGGCTTTGGTTGTTGAACGCACATCCCAGCGATAAAGGGGCAGTCCTAATTCATAGGCAACCGCTGAAGCCAAACGAGTTTTACCACACCCCGCATCCCCTTCTAATAGTAACGGTCGCCTGAGATAAATTGCTAAATTTACCGCTTTTTTTAATTCTGGAGATACCACATAAGGCTCTGGATTTTGTGGGGAATCTTTATGAGCATTTTTAGGTCTGCGAGTAAGATGATTTTCAAAGGTCAGTTTAGTCGGTAACTTCATAAGCTACTCCATGAAAAAATTAACTTAGCTTATTCCTTAGCGCATCACAGATCAGTTTAGGGGTGCCACCACGGCTTGACTTATACACACTCTTAGCCATGGGAGAAATTATATTTTTAGATAATCTTGAGTATTTGGTTAACCAAAGCCTTATTTCTTTCTCAGTCCACTCCTTCAAAGGAATTGCCAAAAATTTAGTTTTATCAAAGCATCTTTCGTTACAAAAAAATGACAAGTTTGAACATTCATCCGATATATTATCATCTGAAACAACAACAATTATAAATTTTACTTGTTCGATATCTTGGTTTTTGCAAATCAAAGGGACTTTTTCAATTAATGATTTCCAAAAAAAATTGACTAACCATTCCAAGAAATTTGCTTGATTATCTAGTAAATCAATTTTTTTTAATTCAATAAAAATAATACTTCCATTTTTGATAAGCTCTGAAAATTTTTCAATGATTTTTAAATATTCATCTTTACCTTTGATTTCATTAATTCCTAAGTATCCTCCTAATCCTTGTAAAAACCCTACTTCATCTAATCTTCTGTCAACCGAAAATGCTATCTCATAATGCTGTAAGTCGGTTGTCTCATCTTTTAATAAATTTTGAATTTCTAAACATAATAAATCTCCTGCCATATTTAAACTTTCATTGATAAAAAATAATGCTAGTCCATTCTCTTCAAATTCATCAAAAATATTTTTTATAAGTTTAATTTGCTCTTTAAAGTCAAGTTTGGAAAGTTTGTCTTCTAAAGCTAAAAAGCGGCGATTAGCATTTTGAATGGAGTCCTTTTGCTTTAGTTGATTGTCTTTATCTGTTATTTGCTGATACAAATTATTAAGTTTTCTTTTCAGGCGAACGCGCTCAGCTTCATCTATGGCTGCACGGTATTGTCTTCTGCAAGCTTCTTCTTCCTCCATTAAGTCTGCAATCTCTTGTATAAGCTCTCGTCGTCGATTAGAATCAGAAAACATCTATGGATTAATTTAAAGTATCAAATAATAATTTTGCAGAACAACTATTCCAATTAACTCCTATTCAATCAAAGTTGTTCAAGCTGCTCTTGTATCTCAGCTATTTGCTCAGACAAATTATTAAGTTTCCTTTTCAGTCGAATGCGCTCAGCATCATCTATAACTCCACGGTATTGTATTCTACACGCTTCGTATTCTTCTTCTAAATCTTCAAGGTCTTCCTGAAGACGAGTTAGTTGACGTGAGGATTGACTGGGAGGCTGAGTAGGCATAGTTTGAGGCAAAACATCAGGTTCAACGGATTTAAACAACTGTCCTCCCTCATTATCCTCCCAACGCAGATACAGCACCGGACGATACCACTGATTCCCTTCAATACCCATAGCACTTTGTCCCCGACCCAATGCGATCGCTAATGACTCTTGTTCCCCCACTGAACGATAAAACTCTTCCGCAAACGCACTAGCGGCATCCACCCTGATGGAATAGGTCATGGCTACTACAGCAGGAATACCTGCACCAATCAAACTCTGTGCCACCCCATTGAAGACAGACTCACTCTTACCAGACATGGCACTTTTGCAAGCACTCAAAACAACTAAAGCAATTCCCGATGCTGAATGGGGTTGCTCTCGAAGCTGCAAATTACCTAAGAGTTCTCCCAGTTCCTTGGCACTGACATAATCAGCTTTGGCATCTGAGTCTTCAAACACCAAATAACCTTGAGGTTTTTTTGCCAATGGGGCACCGCATTCACACTGAGTTACACCCTGGTTATAAACTTTCTTGCACCCTATTTCATTACAGCGCTTGCCAAAAAAGCCATGTCCATCAAAATGCAGAACCTGAGGAACTGCTGAGGTTTGGCGCTTTGACAATCGCCTGCGGAGTGCTTTTAATGTAGCAGATTCTAGAATTTCCAGTTGAATTTTCCCTTGTTCCTGAGCCCGTTGCAATCCGTTTGCGATCGCATCTGCTTCAACAGCAGGTAACGATTTCAGTCCGATTCTCTCATCCCCTGCCCCAGAGGAAATCAACAGGACATTGAGCCGTTCAACTCCAGGTAAATTAGGACGAGGACTACGATAGGCAATATAGCGCGAGAAGGTCACCCCTTGGTGGGCTAGAAACCCATACTGGTTATGGAGTAATTCCCAAGGATAATCAGTAATGCGCACAGGTTTGGGGTCTTCTGCTGGAAACCGCAACCGAATATGTAAGAAAATGCGATCGCGTTTAGCCTCTGCTACTGCTGCCTCTATTACCTGCTGAATGTCTTTACCTAATATTTCATAGAGCCTACGCCCAATAGTAGCCAAGTAGTCAGGCTCAAAAGCATTGCGCTCCGGTAGTAGCAGTTGCTCACGTACCATCCAAGCCTGCTCATCTTCCGAAAAGTTATCCTCTTTGAAGTGAGTTGACTCTAATATCTTAACTACCGTGAAACGTCTGTCCTGGACATCGGGAGTCTTACTGTCGAGAAAAGGCAGACCAGGTTCGTAATGGACTTCTCCTAAGGAACCCGACCCACTAACTTTGAAATAGTCTTGCTTGCCTTTAATGGGATAAAAGTGTAGTTCCAGCAGTTTCATTCCAAAATCCATATTTTATCACCTATGGCGACCATTAACTTTAGTTGGAATACCATCTGATTTTCTTTGGTATCGCCAGCATATCACCCTTAGTTTAACATCTTTGGGGCTAATTATAGCGTTTGTATTTGATTTGTGAACATAGGAGTTATTGGAAAAGGGAGCAGGCAGCAGGGAGCAGGGAGCAGTAGGAAATAGTTTGGAGTATTTTTTTGTGTTATTAAAAATTATCAAGATTGTTCATGACCTATTTATCAACGCTATATAAACGTTATATATATCTTGTTTGATACAGACCCATAAAGCACAGGAAAATAAAAACGGGGAATAGGATAAGATAATTTTGGAGAGTATCAACCCTCAACAAACTCCGGAATCCCTGGTGGCAACATTTCAGATACATTGAATAAACAATCTGGAAACTGTAACGGTGAAATTGTATGATTATCTGCCAGAATTACGTGACTTTGATACCCTTGAACAGTCGATTTTCGAAAAACATGCAATTGACGATTACTTAAATCAATCACCCAATAATCAGCAATTTTTGCCTCTGCATAATGGTTAGCTTTCAGTTCACAATCCCTCTTCAAGGTAGTATCAGCAACTTCAATAATTAAATAAATTTATGATGGTGTCGGATGATGGTCTAGGTATCGCAGTTCATCTGGCATAACTACGGCTAGATCTGGTTCGGGTTCGGAGTGATTACTTAACTGAATTGGTAATTGTGTTTGAACTAACCCTTGCTCTCTTAAACGATTATCCAACAATCGGCGAGTGAGCCGAATCGCAGTAGCATGGGGAGTTCCCTGGGGACTCATTTGTCTAATTATCTGTCCTGCAATTAATTCAACTGGTTCATCCGGCTGCAAAATTCCCACCTTAGCCATCCGGTGGTATTCCTCAACCGTCCACAGGCGCAATAATGTTAAAGGGGTTTGAGTTGTATCCATGGCTGGGAAAAAGGGAAAAGGGAAAGAGTGGGGAGATAGGGAGATGGGGAGATGGGGAGATGGGGAGATGGGGAGATTTTTATGGCTGTTTCTGAATTATAGCACTACCCATTGCGGAATATATGTAAGATACAGCGGTTTTTAGCCTAATGAGGTACACATAATTTTTGCCCTGTTCCCTCTTCTTTCTTCCCTATTCCCTGTTCCCTGTTCCCTGTTCCCTGTTCCCTGTTCCCTAAAACCATAAACTTTGTACCTCACCAAATTGAAAACCGCTATACAAGCTATTATGAATATTCAGGCTTTTCTTTTAATTTATTCTATAATAATATCAATATTATAGTTAATTTTATCAACAACTTTACAAAAAAACGTGAGATGATATAATCAATAAAAAAAAACAAAAAGCAGGAGCAAGCAATGAGTAATAGTGACTTGTATGATCAGGACTTCGTTATGTGGACTGAGACAACTTGCCAGCAACTCAAAACAAGAAACTTTGATGAGTTGGACATAGAGAATTTAATTGAGGAGATAACATCCTTGGGACGATTCGGCTTTCGCCGACGCTACGCGAACCGATAGACGAGAGCTTCAGAGCAGACTTAAAGTTTTGATGGAACACTTGCTTAAAAGGCAGTATGTGGATTCAGAAGATGATTATCGAAGCTGGGAAAATACCATCGAAGAGCAGAGAGAACAGATTAATATTCTGTTGTCTGAATCTCCTAGCCTCAAGCCTTATCTTGAATCAGTCTTTTCCGATTGCTACAGATATCCACTGAAGAAGGTTACCAGGAATTATCCATCTGTTAGTTTACCCCATAATTGTCCTTTCACGTCTGATATTTTAGATCAAGATTGACCTATTATAACTCCCGACTCCCGACTCCCGACTCCCGACTCCCGACTCCCTGAACTATAACCTATTACCACACTCCATGCTCGTTCTAAATCTAGCAAAAAAATGGTTAATTTGTCTGCTTCGGATTGCCACACCGCGAAATAATTAGCCATACCAAGGAGATAGGTTTGACTGTAAGAGTCTGGCAATTTACGAATTGTTGATAAAGGCAAATCAATCATAGTGGGTAGCCGATAAACCGGTATGGCGCAGGCGTCTCCCCCGGGAGTTTGAACGATGATCAAAAATTCCCCAACATTGGATAAATCAATAGGGAATTGTCTAACAGCAGCGGTTTACCCTAAACCTTGACCTAGGGGTACCTTAGCTTTACTAGGTTTGACTAGTATTGGTTTTAAAGGGAGCAGGGGAAAGGTTCGATTGTCTAGATGAATTAATCTGTTATCCCGGCTACTATCCCTAATGTTGCTGGAAAAATCCCTAACTTTCAAAACCACTTTCATTGGTAAGGCTAACCAATACTTAGCGATTTTAAATACAATAATTTGGACTTTTTTCATTTTATTACTCCCTGCTTTGTAAGCTATCAGCTATCAGTTATCAGTTATCAGCTATCAGCTTTTGAATAAGCGATGCAGAGGTGCGACCCGTGGCGAATTTAATTCGCCTACGGAAAACGCACCATTACGGTCTTGGGGTTTTCCCCCGGAGACGAAACCTGATTACGTTGAGCCTTTATGGTTGGTAGGCTATGCAGATGCATGGTTAAAACTTATTGATTAAGGCGAGCCTGTCTTACGGTAACTTCAAACCACTCGCTATTGCATCAAGACAACAGGTAAACATTGGTTTAATCTGAGTGAAGTCACAGCGTCGAAGCCTGTGCCACAAAGCTGACAGCTGGGCGTTGCTTAATAATGGAATGATTTTAAGGGTAGGTGCGTGCCTCCAAGGCCGCGAGCAATCCCTCGCGCCCTTGGGTCGCACCTGTAGAATGGGCATCTTGCGTGGAATGGGCATCTTGCCGTGGAATGGGCATCTTGCCGTGGAATGGGCATCTTGCAGTGGAATGTGATTTTGCCGTGGAATGGGCATCTTGCCGTGGAATGGGCATCTTGCCGTGGAATGGGCATCTTGCCGTGGAATGGGCATCTTGCCGTGGAATGGGCATCTTGCCCGTTTCATTTTCGGGCGGGCAGGATGCCCGCTCTACTCCGATTCATTTTTTGATTCAGCAACGCTGACGGCTGACCACTGACCACTGACGGCTGACCACTGATCACTGACGGCTGACGGCTGACTGCTGACCGCTGACGGCTTTATTAATTGTTGCTAAAATCTCTTCCTCTAAATACGGTTTAGTTAAATAAGCCATAGCTCCAAGTTCGGTAGCAAGTTGTTTGTATTTTTCTTGACTACGGGAGGTGAGCATAATAATAGGAATATCAGTTAAAGCTGGGTCTTGATGACTAAGACTCAAAAACTCAATACCGTTTAACCGTGGCATTTCTAAATCGCAGATTATCAGATCAACACCATCACTTTTGCGCAATAATTCTATCGCCTCTAAACCATCTTTAGCTTGCAGCACCTGGTTACCATTTCGTTCCAGAATTAGGCTTAAATTTTGTCGCTCAGTAATGGAATCATCGACAACTAAAAAGGTTTTATAAAGGTTACCCGGTTGTTCGCCTTTGGCGTTCGAGTAGGGTAAGTTGGCAGGTTGAAGGTTATTAGGTTGAAGGTTATCAGGTTGTTCGCCTTTGGCGTTCGAGTAGGGTAGGTTATCAGGTTGTCTATGATTAGGTTGAAGCTTGTCTGGAAAACCTTGGCCTTTCGGCCACGCTTTCGGCAAAGCCGTTCGCGTAGCGTGGCCTTCGGCCTCCGCTGCGCGAACGCGAACAACGTTCAACCTGCTAACTTTCAACTCTTCAGAACCTTCAACCTTCAACCTGCTAACTTTCAACTCTTCAGAACCTTCAACCTTCAACCTGCTAACTTTCAACTCTTCAGAACCTTCAACCTTCAACCTGCTAACCTTCAACTCTTCAGAACCTTCAACCTTCAACCTCCCAACCTTCAACTCTTCAGAACCTTCAACCTTCAACCTCCCAACCTTCAACAATGATCGCTGAGATTGATGAAGCTGCTGTACATACTTAAGTAACCCTGTACCGTCAATTACCAGAATCAAACGACCATCGGCCAAAATACTGCAACCATAAACATAGGGAGGATATGCGATCGCATTAGACAGCTGCTTGATCACGAGTTCTTGCTCTTCGAGTACTTGTTCCACTTCTAGTCCCACCCATCCTTCACCAGTATTCATCAATAGGATCGGATTAATCTCTTGAGGTTTAGTCAGCAAGGGATTCCAAGCTGGTACTGTCGATCCCTGTTGGGATGAGTATTCCAGTAAGGATAAGAGTTGGTAAACAGGGGTGCTATACTCATTCCCCCTGTGATGCCAATTCAGGATTTTTTGATCACTCACCATCTGGATTTGCTCAGATGCTGGCAACAATATCTGTTCAATGTCATTAGCCACAAACCCATACACTCTCTCATTAGCTTGAACCACTAGCACCCTGGCATTCCTGAGAGCTTCTTGGATCTGCAAGCAAAAGGTCGTGCCAAGACCCGGCTGGAAGCGAACCTTTACCCGACCGTTAATCCGTTGCAGTTGGGAGCGCACCACATCTAGGCCAATACCTCGTCCAGAAAGCTCGTTGATTTGAGAAACAGTGGAAAATCCTGGCTGACACAGTAAGTCTAATAGCTGATTTGGCTCCGGTGATTCGCCCAGGGCTTCCAAGTGCTCAACACTGAGCAGGTTGGTTTCCACGGCACGATGATAAATCTTTTCCAAGTCCAGTCCCTGACCATCATCTGTGACTTCAATGATGGTGCGATTTCCTTGATAGAAAGCACGAATTTCAATCTTACCGATAGCAGGTTTACCCCTTTCTTGGCGAACCTCCGAGGATTCAATACCATGGTCGAAACCATTGCGGACTAGATGCAGTAAAGCATCATAGAGATGATTAGCAATGGTTTTATCAACTAGGACATTAGTCACACTGAGGGTTAATTTCGCTGACTTGTGATGGACATTAGACAACTGCTGCACCATGGAGGGAAAGGATTTAAGCAGATGTTCCAGAGGTATAGTCCGAACAGATTGAAGAGTATCCCTGAGCTGAGTTGATAAACGCTGTTCTCGTTCCACACTAGCAGCAGCCGTAGTGGCTAACAGGCTCAGGTCTTCTGTAGCTTGAGTCAGTTGTAGGGTTTCTTCCCAAGCGGAATCCCACAGCTTGGAAATTTGCTGATTAGAGGAATGCTTCTTGAGCTGAGTGCGCAGTTGAGTCAGGGTTTGGCGATGTTGCTTGAGCCAATTGGAAAGTTTTTCAACTACCCCTTGACAGTTTTCATCCTGCCATCCTAACTGGTTTTGGTTAATTAGTAGTTCCCCAACTAGGTGAGATAGGTGTTTCAGACTTTCTAAATCAACCCGCACTGTGGCCGATGTCTTGATCGAGCCATCTGCTAATAAAGGCACACCAGCCTCTGCAGACTCCCGATCGGGAGGAGATATTGATATTTGGTTTAATTCTTTTGCTGATTCAGGGTTAACTGCTAACTCCGACTCTTGCTTAGGGTCAGTCTGAGCTTGGTTAAGATTGTCTGTTGCTACGGTTTCTGAAGATTCATCCAGAAAGATAGTATCTGGAAATATACTATCTGGAAGTATACTATCTGGCTCAAGATATTCCTCTTCAGGAAACACTTGATTCGCTTGCTCTTGTGCAAGAGAAATATTACCAAAAGTTTCCTCAAGTAATTCATCGATAGGTGGTGAAGGTTTAGGGTTAGCAGGTTGAAGGTTAGTTTGGGTTGAAGGTTGAAGGTTAGTTTGGGTTGAAGGTTGAAGGTTAGTTTGGGTTGAAGGTTGAAGGTTATTGTTGGTTGAAGGTTGTAGGTTATTGTTGGTTGAAGGTTGTAGGTTATTGTTGGTTGAAGGTTGTAGGTTATTGTTGGTTGAAGGTTCCAGGTTATTGTTGGTTGAAGGTTCCAGGTTATTGTTGGTTGAAGGTTCAAGGTTATTGTTGGTTGAAGGTTCAAGGTTAGTGTTGGTTGTTCGCGTAGCGTGGCCTTTTGGCCAAGGTTTTGAACCTTCAACGTTCCAACCTTCAACGTTCCAACCTTCAACGTTCCAACCTTCAACGTTCCAACCTTGGCCTTTTGGCCACGCTTCGCGAACAACCTGTAACTCTTCTTCTGACCCAGCTAATTGTTGAAGGGCGAGGCTGGGGTTTCCTCCACGAGTGCGATCGCCTGCTAAGACAGCGGTATGAGCTTCCTGGAAATTCGTTAAAGCAATCTTGGCAATTTCCATCACCTGTTCAGGGTTAGCGTCAAGGGCTTTGAGGGTATGTTCGGCAATTGCTTTAAACCCTGGTAAGTTCAAGGATTCCCCCAACCCTACAAATATTTCACCTTGTTCTCGCAAGGTCTCAGCAATCTCTATCAACGTAGCCTTGTCATGATCAGGGGTTGGAGGTTCAAGGTTAGCAGGTTGAAGGTTAGTTTGGGTTGAAGGTTGAAGGTTAGCAGGTTGAAGGTTAGTGTTGGTTGAAGGTTGAAGGTTAGTGTTGGTTGAAGGTTGAAGGTTAGTGTTGGTTGAAGGTTGAAGGTTAGTGTTGGTTGAAGGTTGAAGGTTAGTGTTGGTTGAAGGGTGAAGGTTAGTGTTGGTGGAAGGGTGAAGGTTGTCTGGAAAACTTTCAACATTCAACCTGCCAACCTGTAACCCTTCAGAACTTTCAACATCCAACCTGCCAGCCTGTAACCCTTCAGAACTTTCAACATTCAACCTGCCAACCTGTAACCCTTCAGAACTTTCAACATCCAACCTGTCAACCTGTAACCCTTGAGAACTTTCAACATCCAACCTGTCAACCTGTAACAACGAAGCTAGGTGATCGATTCGTTGTTTAACTCCTACTTCAAAGATAGATTGGACAATATCAAACCCAAGTTCTGCTGATGTAGGTAGAGAAGCTTGATAGTCAAAACAATTTCCTAATTTAGCTTGCAGTTTAGCAAACACCCCTGCAGCTCGGTTGATAATCTCAGTATTCTTGTTCAACTCCCCGGTCATTTCAGCGGTCAGTGCCATCCTGAGGCACTGATATCCCTCAAACATTAGTGTTTCTAGCTCTGTATCAATGGTTGCCTCAGGGGCTAACATTGCCCGGAAGACATCTTCGAGATAATGTGCTACACTCTTTATGGTGTCTTGCTGGACATTAGCAGCTGCGCCTTTCAGGGTATGAGTCGCTCGCATTAAGTCATAAAGTTGGTTTTTTGGCTTGTCCGGTGTCAAAGCCAGCAAGTCTTGTTCAATAACTTGCAGCAAGTCCTGGGCTTCCCCAAGAAAATATTGATAGGTTTCTGGATCAATAGTTGACATTTTTTTAGGGAGTAGGGAGTAGGGAGTAGGGAGTAGGGAGTAGGGAGTAGGGAGTAGGGAGTAGGGAGTAGGGAGTAGAAACTTGACTGTACCTGATAAGTATAATCAACGCTATATAATTCAAGGGAATAATAATCCCTAAAACCAATCTCAAAGCGCCAGTTGCTCCCCAACCTCCCCGCGCCCGGGCCCCACACTACTCGCGCCCAGGTTCCACACTCCCCACCCACAGCGCTATAACTAGTTCACGGTAAACTGCTCAACAGCTGCCTGTAGGTTTTTGATGGTGGTGAGGGATTCCTTGAAGGACTCCCAAAGCTCGGTAGAGTCTTCAGAAGTATTGGTGGATATGGCGGCAACTTCTTTCATGGTTTGGGTGACGGATTGTGATTGTTCCAGTTGGGCGAGGGTTGCCTGGGTAATGTCTGCAACTAACTGGCTAATCTCAGCAGTAGCTGATGCGATCGCATTTAGATTGCCCTTGCTTTCTTCTACCAGTTCTGTGCCAGTATTAACCTGAGCGATCGCGACTTCGGTCACTTTAATCACTTCTCGGGTCTGAGTGCGGATTTCAGCAACTAAATTAGAAATTTCCGTAGTTGCCTTGGCCGACTGTCGAGCTAAGGAGCGCACCTCATCAGCTACTACCGCAAAACCTTTACCATACTCCCCAGCCCTGGTGGCTTCGAGAGCAGCATTGAGGGAGAGTAGCTGGGTTTGGGTCGCAAAATCACTAATCAAATTTAAGACCCGGTCAACATTTTGAGAGTATTGACTTAACTGTCTAATTTGATGGCTGGCTTCCTCCACACTATCCCGAATTCCTAGAATTCCCTCCACCGTGCGGTTCATAGCTGTTTCCCCCGATGCTACTTTTTGGTTTGCCTCTTGCACAGCTCGGTCGATGGATTGGGCACTAGTAGTTACCGCTTGGGTAGAGTTAACCATGCTCTGGATTTGATCCATCGCTTGGGTCAACTCCTGACACTGATGCTGGGCTTCTTCAGAAAGTTTAGTAATTGCTGCTTCACTCTCTGTAGCCGTTTCAGCGACTTTCACAGAAGCTGAGAGTACCTGGATTACAATTTGCCGTAAACTCTGAATGGTGTTATTGTAGGCATCTGCAATAGTTCCCAGTTCATCATTGGTAATCGGAGCTCTAACGGTCAAGTCACCGTCTAGAGAAGGTCGGACAGCTGTGAGCAAATCAATAGCACGTTGTTGGAATAATTCCCTAGCCTCCTTTTCCCGTGATGCTAATTCTGCTAATTGTTGGGATTGCGATCGCAATTGTTCCAAATACTCAGCTCGCTGCAACGGTACACTCATCTGAGCGGCAATCTGAAGCATCCAATTAATCTCTTCCGTTTGCCAATCCCTAGCTTCAGAATTTTGATAAGCAGCCAGTAAACCCCACAGTGTATCCCCTTGGAAAATCGGCACAATAGTATAGGCTCTGGCCTGATATCGCTCTAGCTGCTCGATATAACAACTTGAAAAATCCCCTTTATAGATATCACTAACCACCCAGAAGGGTTTCTCTTCCCTAGAGAGATTGCCTTGGATGCTTTGCAGATAGGTATCTCGGATGGTTGGGGCTTGCTGGCTAAACTGCTCAGGGGTATTTCCAGCCACCGTTTTCACGATACATTCACTAATATTTTTGTTGATGAGGGGATTATTAGTCTGTTCCTGGATTAGGGAAGTCCAGCCACTAGCCACAGACTCAGCCACAAAGGAGCCACTCCAATCAGAATTGAAGCGATATATTGTAACACGGTCAACCCCTAAGAGTTGACGAACTTCGTTGGTGGTAACATTAAAAATAGTGCGCAGGTCTTGGGATTGTTGAATTTTATCCGTGACCTTATTCAGTACTCGTTCTCGTTCTGCTCCTTGACGTAATTCCTCAGACTTTAACCGCTGTGCCTCCAGTAGCTGAGCTTGTTGCAATGCTACTTCTAACTCAGCTGCAATCTCCAGCATCCAGCTAACTTCTGACTCCCGCCATTGCCTGATATCAGAGTTTTGATAGGTAGCCAATAATCCCCAGAGTTTTTCATTCTGGTAAATAGCTACAATCACATAAGCTCTGGCTTGATAACTTTCTATAACTTCCAGATAACAAGGGGTGAACTCCTGATTGTAGATATCTTCCACCACCCGGTAGGTTTCCCCCCTACTATAGGCACCCCCCTGGGTTTCTTGAAGATAAGTATCGACCTGGTTAATTATTGGTTCAGTGGCCAATTCTTGGATGCTGCATTCGCTGATATCAGCCCTTAGGTGTGGGCTATTAGTCTGGCTCTGAAGCAGAGAAATCCAGCCTCCAGCCACTGACTCTGCTACAAATTCACCACTCCAATCGGGATTAAAGCGATAGATAACTGCTCGGTCAGTTTTGAGCAGTTGTCGCACTTCTTGAGTTGTGGTCTGGAAAATAGTCTTGATATCCAGAGAACGGCGAATTTTGTTAATGACTTTCGCCACAGTTGCCTCCCGTGCCTGCTGCTGTTGCAACTGAGTGCGTAACTCGTCGGTAGCTAGGTGAAGGGATAGTTCTGTGGCAATAGTCCGAAAGCAATTAATCTGTTGTGGAGTCCAGGATGGAACCGACCTGTCTTGGTTTGTCTTTACCTGGCATCGCTGCAAGACCAACAAACCCCAGGCTTTACCCGATACTGGCAAGCATAAGCTGAGACTGGATTGAACTTGAAATTTCTCCAGCAGCTGGAGTTGGTAGGGAGTGACCGAATCATTGCTGACCTGATCGATAATTACCCTTGACTGCTGCAAATAGTCTGTGGACAAGTCAGCCCCAAAAGCAGTAGCATCTAGCTTTTCCCCGACCGCAGGAGTCCACCCCCGTTCTACTGCTTCTGCCAAAACTATTCCGGTGCGAGAAGAATTGAAGCGATAAATTAACACCCGCTCGGCTTGGCTGAGATGTTGCACCCCATTGACTGTATTGTTCAGTAAGGTTTCCCAGTTCCCAGCTTGATTCATTAATTTGCTAACCTCTAACAATTTTTCATGCTGGGCTTGGAACTGTTGTTGGAGTGCCTCTTCGTAGCTAAGCTTCAATTGCTGAATTTCCAGATTTACCCCTGCTGTAAACTGCTCAACCTCCTGACCAAAGGATTCAAATTGCTCCAAACTTTTTTTCAGCTCTAGTTTATCTACCCTTCGGCGTTGGTCTAGATCAGTTTTTAGCCTGTCTAGGCTAGCGTTAAATCCCTCTAGGTTGGGGCGAGGAGAGTTAAAAAAATGTGGAGTATTCTCCTTGAGTAGATTTTGATTTTCTAAGAGCAGTTCTGAATCGTTATCATCCCATTGTGCTTCTGACATCTGCCTAGAGTCGTAAATTTTAATTATACTTCATACTTTATATCAAGTGCTGCTTGAACAATTCGTTGGGCATCTAAGATAATACTACTGGCTTCGGGAAGATAGGCTTTGACAAATTCCCCAAATCTGAGGGGCAATAATCGATCAGGGGGTTGTAAGTTTTGCCAATGGTGCTGTTCTATTTCTTCCACTTGTGAAACCACCAGTCCCAGAAGTTTGCTGTTGAGTTGAAGTACAATCACCATGATTTTTGTCCTGGAGATGTCTTTGGGTTGCCAAACAGCCGGAAATCCTAGGAGATAGTTTAGATCTAACAACCACAGCATTTCACCACGCCAGTTGTAAATCCCAATCACACTATCGGCAGTATGGGGAATTGGCAAAATTTCAGCAACCGACACATTCAGAATTGCTTGGATGTAGTTTACCTCTAACAAAGCCCCATTGCCAGACCCTACCTGGAAGCGCAAAAATTTCTCCTGGGGGGGAAGTTGGCCATCAACACTGACCTTAACGGGGGTAGCCAGAGGTAATTGAGCTTGATTCCCCTGGAAATGATGTTCATTGTTCTGCCAGGAGACAGGATAATGAGCTTGATTAGTTCTCACTGTTGAGCCTGACTCTACCCAAGTAGACAAGTCTAGCACCACCGGAATGCTTTCTACTTTAATTTGTTTGCGCCATGCTGGTTGTTTTTCGGTTAGGCTACGCCCCAAAATTTTGACGGTATCAATTGAGTTTGGTTTTAGCTTGCTGATGGTGTAGTAGATAAATCTTACCACAGCTCCTGGTTTTGGAGCGGGGTCTGCTTCGAGTAAAACCAATAAACAGCTATCGTGAAGTTTAACTTTAGCTATAATACCTTCGTGCTGAAGTTTGTGATTCAGTATGGCAGCGATGACGTTCGGGTTTCCCTGTTTAGCTAATTGTAAAATTTTGCTGGTCTTGGAAATCTGCTCTTTGCTCATCACACCAAGTTACTATCCAAATGATCAAAAATTTATGATAAATACAATTCCAAGGTATTTAATTGCTTGATTTGTAATGATTTTTCATTTTGGTTAGAGTGATTGCTCACGTTTTTAAAATTGGGTGAATTTATGGGCCAATGAAAACCAGGGTTGAATCTACTTGTAATAGCTTGAGTGCTAAGCTATTACGCTACGGTCAGGAAAAATTTACTGGCCGACTGGATCTGAAGGTGTCAACTGCTCAGCAATGGAGCTTCTACTTGAGCTATGGCCGTTTGGTATGGGCATCTGGCAGTGTTCATCCCACTAGGCGTTGGTGTCGGCAGATACTCTACCATTGTCCTGAGGTTAATCCTAATCGGATTGCCCTGAAAAAGATAGAGCCAGAGTCCTGTTGGGACTACCACTTGATGGTGCTGTTAGCACGGAAACGAATGATTAACCCCCAACAGACGGTGGTTGTAATTAAAGGCACTGTAGCAGAAATATTGTTTGATATCTTCCAGAGCCTAACCTTAGTTTCTCGGGAGAAAACCCTAATTCAACCCAGTAATGATTCTGTGTCGTCAAACACCATTGAAACTACGGTCAAGAAGCCTGACAATTTCTTGCTCAATGCCCAGTTGGGAGTACGTCCCTCTATCCAGGGGATTTTGCCACAAACGTGGATGTTAGAGGTAGAACCAACTATCAAGCAAGTTCAACAGGTCTGGCAGCAGTGGTCAGAAATGGGTTTGGAGGATGTTTCTCCTGACTTAGCACCGGTGCTGTTGCAAAAGTCGGCTTTGCAAGAGCAAACCTCAGTGGCCACCTACAAAAATTTGGTAACCCTCATCAACGGTAAGCGCACTCTTCGAGATATAGCAGCCCTGATCAAACGAGATCTGTTACTGCTGACGCGATCGCTAAATCCTTATATTCAGAAACAACTGATTGAACTAGTAGAAGTGCCTGATTTGATAGCTCCTTTCTTTGTAGATATCCCCGCCAAGGCAGACATTAGTACCCAAAACTCCCAAACCCAAAAATCCCACAAGAAGTCTGATCAGCCATTAATAGTCTGTATTGATGACCACCCCCAAACCTGTAAAATTATGAAGGACGTGATTCAATCAGCAGGTTATCGATTTTTAGGAATCCAAGACTCTATCAAAGCTCTACCGTTGCTACTCAAACATAAGCCAGATTTAATATTCTTGGATTTGGTGATGCCGATTGTTAATGGCTACGAAATGTGCGCCCAGATCCGCCGGGTGTCAATGTTTGCCAATACACCAGTGATTATTCTGACTGCTAAAGATGGTATTGTGGACCGGGTACGAGCCAGAATCGTTGGGGCGACTGATTTCCTGACCAAACCCATCGACAATCAGAAAGTAGTGGCAAAGGTGCGCAAGTATCATACAACCTCGCCCAGCAAGACCGATCCAGTTTAAAAAGGCAAGACTCCGGAAGTGAAGCAAGAGTCTAGAGGTAGGGGGAATCAAAAATTGTCCTAGGTCAACGGTTAACACTCAACGGTTAACACTCAACAAACAATAACTATTGAATCAGCTCCTCTAGGGTACACAGCAGTTCTTCTGGATTCACTGGTTTAGCTAAGTAGGCATCAGCCCCCAGCATCTTTCCCCAAATTTTGTCCACCTCAGTACCTTTGGTGGAGCAAATCACCACAGGAATCTGGCTAGTGTGAGGATTAACTTTCAGGGCTCGACAAAACTCAAAACCACTTTGACCAGGCAAAATTACATCTAAAACCACTAAATCTGGCGTATGGTGAGATAATTTTTCCCGAGCCTCCTCAACGCTAGCCACGCCAGTAACCCCCAAACCCGCTTGTTGCAAACAGCGAGTTAGGTACTGTCTTTCTGTTACGCTATCTTCTACCACCAAAACAGTTTTCATAGATTAAAGTATAGCACCTTATACAGAAAATGTGTTAATGGCAAGGGCAAAATTACTGATAAAATCATGGTTTTTATATAGCGCTAGTGTTTGGTTCAGGGTGAACTCAGCTCTTCCACCCAAAGGTATAGCGCTACGCGCAAGTCCGCAAGTCCGCAAGTAAGCTATGACTAAGTTTCGGAGTTTAGGAATGTCAAACACCTTAATGCGTAGTGCTATATTATCTAAAATCCGGTTGAATAACCATACTTCCTGGTGACCAGAGCAAAGGAGGGAGTAGGGAAAACGGAAATAGGGAATCGGAAAAGGATAATAGGGAATAGAATAGTAAATTAAGCAATTTTTAAAGGTCAGCAATCAAAGATTTTAAATACTTTAAAATTTGGTAAAAAGTGTAGAGATAGCAGCCAATTGTGAGTTTACTAAAATATAGTTGGTATTTTAAATGTAAAATTGTATGTTTTTTTATGTCCAATAAAAATCATGATATCTTTCCCATTTTGCCTCTTGCATTTTTCGGCAATAAGTGTGTTTACAACCGAGATATAAATGCTATATATAGCGTTTATTATAGCTATGAGGTACACAGGATTTTTTACCTCTTGCCTCTTGCCTCTTCTCTCTTCCCTGCTCCCTGCTCCGAACTCGCCCCGCGTGGCCTACGGCCTCAGTCCCTGCTCCCTAACACCCAGAATTTTGTACCTCATGACTATGATAAGTGCTATATTAGGAATCTTGACTTCTGAATCGAGACTATTAAATCGGAGTATAGTTGATTCTTTATGGTCTGTAAAGCTAGTATCCTAAATATTATTAGAGACTTAACAGTAGAGAGTTGACAGTATAAAAAATTCACAATATTATCACAAACTCAGCCTAAGCTTGAGAAGCCTGAGTCAAGAAGGCTTCTTGGGCTGTTTACATAGCAGTAACACACAGGAGAGTTTTTTCAGTCAACCGGCTCGGATTCCAAAAATCGGATTCATAAAATGATCAGCTAGGGCTGATAAGTACATAGAGAGTTCAAAACAGTACTAGTCATGATCCTAACTAGTCATGATCCTAAACCACCATTACCCATTTCCCCACTGGTCAATGACCCAAAGCCAGCCTCTGAGTTATCTAGGCTTGGTACAACAACTGCGGGTCAGCAATCGAGAGGATTAACAATGGTGGTTAATGTATCAGGGCGCATCCAGCTTATCAGCAGTCATACCAGCGACTGGGAGTTTAATTGGTTAGTTAAAAGTCAGTTAAAATTCACCCATGTAGACTCTCGTATCCTGGTTTGTGATCGCTGCATTGGTGTTGCTCAACTATGGCAGCCAAAGGCAGGGCAGCTGGGGAAAAAGACTCCTGTGGATGAAATCCTAAGAAACCTAATTGAAGAAGTATCCCGCTACCCAGACCCAAGTCCTGAGCGGCAGAAAGCCTTGAATCGTCTCCTGAGCGTTGTTCAAAATCTACCTGGCATTTACAAATCTTCCCACGTAGACTCTCTAGAGGCGTTAAATCGAACCTGGGAATGGGTCACTCGCAATCTAGACCAGTTTGAGCCAACTTCAACCTCCCTTGAAAAAAGCTTAGTGACCTGGATCAACGGATATTTACGCTGGCGCATCCGAGATTTATATATCTCAGATAGTAGATATCCAGGGATTAGCACTAATCAACCGATCGGTAACAGTGAGGGAGATTCAAGGACTCTAGAAGACCGGTTGCCAGACCCTAGACCTTCCTTGAGTAGACTGGATGATTACATTGAAGAAATCCAGACAGCTGAACGCCAGCGTCTAAGTAAAGCCATTCTCGAAGAAATTAAAAACGATCCAGATCGGAAATTAATCGGTTGTCATCCCCGCAAATATCCCAAATGTAATTGTCAGTTATTAGCAATGCGGTTGCTAGTACAAGAACCACCCCAGAGAATTGCTGACATTGCTAGAGAATTTAACGCTAACCAACAAACTCTCTACTCTCACTGGAAGAAAAAATGCCTGCCAAGGCTGCAAGACATCGGTAAAACGTTTGGATATCAACCATGACTATTACAGAATCAACTAATATTAAAGTTTCTATTAGCCCATACGCTCATAGTTATGCAGCACAGTTTGCTGCTGAACAAACCACCCCTCGGAAGGGAAAACACGTCTATTTAAATACTTTAGCAGTTTATGCTGTTAACAACTATCTTAAATGGCTCGAGATTCCCAGTAATCTTGCTCAAAGTGATTGTTGGAATCCCGGTTTAAGAGCATTGTTTGATGTAGCTGATCTGGTTTTGCCCAACATTGGTAAATTGGAATGTCGTCCAGTGTTACCAGGTGAGTCAGCCTTGAACGTGCCACTAGAAGTGACCGAAGACCGGATTGGCTATGTGGCAGTGCAGTTCAGTGAGCAATTAGACCAGGTAGAGTTATTGGGATTTGCTCCGTATCATGCGATCGCTAAATCCCTAGACCCTTTACCCCTAGAACAGCTTGAATCTCTCGATACACTAATTGACAAGATTGATTGGATTAAGAAATCGGTGAGGGTAACCCAATGGTTTGAGGAACTATTTCAGGCAGATTGGCAAGCACCAGCCTCACTGCTACCTGAGTATAGGTACAGGTCTAGTTTCAAAACCGTTACTTTCTTCAGAGGATCTGAGTTAGGTATCAAGCGGCGCTCCAACCAAGAACCGAGGATACAGGCTTTAAGGGGTAATGACAGATCAACGATGCGAGCCAAGCTAATGGACTTAGCTGGTCAAGGGGTAGTCTTGCTGCTGCAAGTGAATTTCCAACCTCCTGATACTGAAGATATCGATATTTTTATGCGGCTATATCCTGCGGGGGATGCAATGTATTTACCACCAGATTTGCAGGTGAATTTACTGGATGAATCGGGAAAGTCTTGTATGAAAGCTCAAGCTGGAAAAACTAACGACAAGATCCAAATCGATTTCAGTTGCCAACCAGAGGAACGATTCAGTGTCAGATTAAAATTGGGAGATATAAGTATCACGGAAAAATTTATAATTTAGGTAAGCTATCAGCTATCAGCTTATGCGCTACGCGCACGCTTCGCGAACAGCTATCAGCTTATGCGCTACGCGCACGCTTCGCGAACAGCTATCAGCTTATGCGCTACGCGCACGCTTCGCGAACAGCTATCAGCTTTTGAATAAAACAGGTAAGCATTAGTTTAATCTGAGTTACGTTAGCTGACCACTGACCGCTGACCATCGGAGTTGTAAAATCAAGAGGAAAACCCACCCCACGGTCGAGGTGGGGTGTGGCCTTATTTAATTAATTTGGCAAATGTTCACTAAACTCATCTAGGGAGTTAACCGTTAATGCTGTTGCCATCAACTCTTCTAATTGTTCGAGAGTTAAGGCTTGAATTCTGACGGATATCTCGACAGGAATCTCGGAAAATCGCAGTTTAAGGATGCGCTCTAAACTGCCTCGACGTTCTTGTTTGATTCCTTGTTCAATCCCTTGTTCAATCCCTTGTTCAATCCCTTGTTCAATCCCTTGAGCAAGACCCTCTTGTAAAATCTCTTGATACCAGGGTGATTCTCGTAATACTGTCATATCCCACCTCATGATTTGTTGAATTAAGGGTATTTCTTCTTGATGCAGTCGCTCATGGGGGAAACCCCCAAGACCGCGCTGCATCGCTAATACAAAACTAGCAAAGAACGCTAAGAGCGGTTCTAGTTGATTTAAGGTTTGATCCGCTCGTAAAGCCTGCACCGCTGACCGCAATTTCGATTCACTACCACCTCCAAATAAGATTGGGACAAATGGAAATAGGGGAGGCAAAGGTTGTTCTAATACTAATTCAGCATCTACTTCCCAGAGATTAATTACCCGATAATCTTGACGGGCTTTTAATCCCATGAATTCCTTGTCGTAGCAATTTTCAATGGTGACTGTGGATGGGGGCGGCAAGATATTAATTAATACCGGATAAGCGGATAGGTTGTATTTTTCCTCAGCTAAAGCGACATAATTGCGCATTCTCTGAGGCATGTTCTGGTCATACCGTAGTTGTAATTCATTGAGAATCAGAAATTCCGAGTGTTCAGGACTAGACGCTTTTAGAATCACATCACTTTCGCGACTAATCCATTGAAACTCAGCATCAAGTAACTGAGATGCCCGCACTTGGGGATTACCGGTTACCCATTGCACCCAAGCATTAGGAGCGAGACTGATTAGGCGTTTGCTACCAATATCTGCACGTTTTGCCATACAATACAATTGATCGAATCAATACTAATTTTTGAGTTACGCCCACCCCACGGTCGAGGTGGGGTGTGGCCTTATTTAATTAATTGGGCAAATGTTGAGTAAACTCATCTAGGGAGTTAACCGTTAAGGCTGTGGCCATCAACTCTTCTAATTGTTCGAGAGTTAAGGCTTGAATTCTGACGGATATCTCGACAGGAATCTCGGAAAATCGCAGTTTAAGGATGCGCTCTAAACTGCCTCGACGTTCTTGTTTGATTCCTTGTTCAATCCCTTGTTCAATCCCTTGTTCAATCCCTTGTTCAATCCCTTGTTGAATTCCTTGAGCAAGACCCTCTTGTAAAATCTCTTGATACCAGGGTGATTCTCGTAATACTGTCATATCCCACCTCATGATTTGTTGAATTAAAGGTATCTCTAGGACAAAGCTAGCAAAAAAAGCTAACAACGGTTCTAGTTGATTTAAGGTTTGATCCGCTCGTAGCGCCTGCACCGCTGACCGCAATTTCGATTCACTACCACCTCCAAATAAGATCGGGACAAATGGAAATAAGGGAGGCAAAGGTTGTCCTAATACTAATTCAGCCTCTACTTCCCAGAGATTAATTACCCGATAATCTTGACGGGCTTTTAATCCCATGAATTCCTTGTCGTAGCAATTTTCAATGGTTACTGTGGATGGGGGCGGCAAGATATTAATTAATACCGGATAAGCGGATAGGTTGTATTTTTCCTCAGCTAAAGCGACATAATTGCGCATTCGCTGAGGCATGTTCTGGTCATAGCGTAGTTGTAATTCATTGAGAATCAGAAATTCTTGATGTTGAGGACTCTTTGCTTTCACAATCACATCGCTTTCGCGACTAATCCATTGAAACTCAGCATCGAGTAACTGAGATGCCCGCACTTGGGGATTACCGGTTACCCATTGCACCCAAGCATTAGGAGCGAGACTGATTAGGCGTTTGCTACCAATATCTGCACGTTTTGCCATACAATACAATTGACCGAATCAAGAATAATTTTTGAGTTACGCCCACCCCACGGTCGAGGTGGGGTGTGGCCTTATTTAATTAATTGGGCAAATGTTGAGTAAACTCATCTAGGGAGTTAACCGTTAATGCTGTGGCCATCAACTCTTCTAATTGTTCGAGAGTTAAGGCTTGAATTCTGACGGATATCTCGACAGGAATCTCTGAAAATCGCAGTTTAAGGATGCGCTCTAAACTCCCTCGACGTTCTTGTTGGATGCCTTGTTCAATCCCTTGTTCAATCCCTTGTTCAATTCCTTGTTCAATCCCTTGTTCAATCCCTTGTTGGATGCCTTGAGCAAGACCCTCTTGTAAAATCTCTTGATACCAGGGTGATTCTCGTAATACTGTCATATCCCACCTCATGATTTGTTGAATTAAAGGTATCTCTAGCACAAAACTAGCAAAGAACGCTAAGAGCGGTTCTAGTTGATTCAAGGTTTGATCTGCTCGTAAAGCCTGCACCGCTGACCGCAATTTTGATTCGCTACCACCTCCAAATAAGATTGGGACAAATGGAAATAGGGGAGGCAAAGGTTGTTCTAATACTAATTCAGCCTCTACTTCCCAGAGATTAATTACCCGATAATCTTGACGCGCCTTTAATCCCATAAATTCCCTGTCGTAACAGTCAACGATTGTGACTGTGGCTGGGGGCGGCAAGATGTTAATTAATACTGGATAAGCGGATAGGTTGTATTTTTCCTCAGCTAAAGCCACATAATTGCGCATTCTCTGAGGCATGTTCTGGTCATAGCGTAGTTGTAATTCATTGAGAATCAGAAATTCTTGATGTTCAGGACTAGAAGCTTTGACAATCACATCGCTTTCGCGACTAATCCATTGAAACTCAGCATCGAGTAACTGAGATGCCCGCACTTGGGGATTACCGGTTACCCATTGCACCCAAGCATTAGGAGCGAGACTGATTAGGCGTTTGCTACCAATATCTGCACGTTTTGCCATACAATACAATTGATCGAATCAAGAATAATTTTTGAGTTACATCCAGGACTATTTCTGGAATCAAACTAAAATTTGATTAGTGAAGAGCTGGGCTTTTCAGACTTCCTGTTTCTTACAGATTCTTCGTCTGTAGACTCGCCGTCTATAGACTCGCCGTCTATAGGGTCTCCTAAATCGAAGATAATAATAAATTTTTGATCAGGCATCAGCCGTTTAAGGGCCTGCAAGTGACCCTCAGCGTCAGAACGGTTGCGGAAACGACGAACAACCACCCGCTGCATGTCTTGATGCAGTCGCTCATGGGGGAAACCCCCAAGACCGCGCTGCATCGCTTTAGGCAATAGACGAATGATTGCCCATGGATATAGGCGTTGAGAGTACGACATAAAATATTAGGTATCTCCTTAACTGGGGCTCTAGAGCCAGCCGGAGACCCGGGAAAAATCAGCGGCTGGCTCTTACCGTGGAACGTTTTAGCGTCCACGGTATTTTTATTATAGCACAAAAAAACCTTCATTATAACATTTTGTGAAAACTTTTGTAACAAATTTGGGAGTAGGGAACAGGGAACAGGGAATCGGGAGTCGGGAGTGGGGAATCGGGAGTCGGGAATCGGGAGCAGGGAGTAGGGAGCAGGGAGTAGGGAGCAGGGAGTAGTGGAGTAGTGGAGTGGGGAAAAATCCTGTGTACCCAACTAATTAATTAGTTAATTTTTGTAGATAACTATATGTGATGGGAGCTTGGAGCTGCTACGCGATTGACCTTGGCCAAAAGGCCACGCTACGCGAATGGTCACGCTACGCGATGCTCCTTTGGAGCCGCTACGCGAACGCATCCACCGAGTATCCTAAACTCTTCCGTTTCTTCCCGATTCCCGATTCCCGACTCCCGATTCCCGATTCCCGATTCCCAATTCTGAATTCTAAATTCTAAATTCTAAATTCTAAATTCCCTCAAGTTGTCAATTTTCCTTTTATCCATTAAACTAGTATTATCGGAATATTTAAGGGAGAGTCCACTGATGAACAAGTGCGTTGGAACTACTGAAGCAGCATCTCTATTAGGAATTTCCTCTCGAAGATTGCGCCAACTCCTAGAGAAGGGTCGGGTCCGGGGTGCCTATAAAAGCGGAAAATTCTGGATTATTCCTCTGTTCAACCATTTGCCACAAATTACTAAAGGTAATCGTGGACCAAAGGGGAAATGGCGCACTAGTCGTCCGCCAGCTTTAGCGAAGATTAATGTCAATCGCAATCACATTGGCTCGAATATCAAGAAAAGCCCCAAAGACCGGAAGCCAGTGATTTCAGTAAAACGAAAGGGCACTAATCTCTACGGTAATGAGGTCGAAATCCTTGGTCCTTGTAAGATTGTTTATCAGCCGGATAATCCACTGGATTGTGGCGCTCGTTTGTGGATCGAAACCTTCAGTGATATTCACTTTATTGGTGGTAGTTTTCCGGCTATTAGCTAAGTCTTTGACACTCCCCGTCCTAGTTATTGTAGGGTGGGCAAATCGACCCGATTCCAGATCAAATTGTCAGAGGATAAGCATTTGCCCACCCTACGCCGCTATCTTTTCGAGCGGGCAGGATGCCCACTCTACCCATTACCTATTACCCATTCCCCATTCCCCATTCCCCATTCCCCATTACCTATTACCTATTACCTATTACCCATTCCCCATTCCCCATTCCCCACAACTAAAACCAGCCTTCAATCTCTTCGTTTGTCAACATTTTCTTCAACTTAAGATATTCCCGTTTTGTTGCTTCGTAGATTAGTTCCATGTTCACGGCTTCATCGGCGGCGGCGGCCAAAAAAGCGGCATTTAGGGCAATATTGCGAATATTTCCGCCTGCTATATTGAGTTGACCCAGTTTCTGGTAATTTAAGTTAAGGGTTGGGGTCTGGGCTGGAAAAATGCGCTGCCAAATTTGGGTACGGATTTCGGGTCCGGGAAACGGAAACTCGACCACAAAGCGAATGCGGCGCGAAAAGGCACTATCGAGAGCGCTTTGGAAATTGGTGGTCAATATAGCTAACCCTTGATAGGCTTCCATACGTTGCAGCAAATAGCTGACTTCGATGTTAGCGTGGCGGTCGTGACTGTCTTTAACTTGGGTACGCTTACCAAACAGGGCATCGGCTTCGTCAAACAGTAGAATAGCACTACCGGTTTCAGCTGCATCAAAGATCCGCCGCAGATTCTTTTCCGTCTCACCAATATATTTACTGACAACTCGACTTAGGTCGATGCGATAAAGATCCAGACGAAATTCCTGGGCTAATACCTCTGCTGCCATGGTTTTACCAGTACCGCTAGCACCGTAAAATAGGGCGCTGATGCCCAAACCCCGGTCGCCTTTTTGGGCGAAACCCCATTGCTGATAGACTTTATACTGGTGTCTGAGATGAGTGGCAATATCGCTCAGAAGCAGCCGTTGTGGGGTAGGTAATACCAGATCGTCCCAGGTAGCCGTAGCATTGATCGGTTGCGCTAAGTGGTCTAATTGATTACGGGCGAAATGGCGGCAGATATCCCATAATTGAGTTGATTGGTGGGTTTCGTCTTTGAGATTTTTGCCCCCTAAATCCCCCAATTCTGGGGGACTTTGAAATCTGTCTCCCCCAGGTTCCCCTCCTGGGAGGGGGTAGGGGTGGGTTAGGGCGCTCTTGGGGCTAGATCCGGGATTTTGTGGGAATTTTGAATTTTGAATTTTGAATTGATCACAGGCGGCTTGAATAGTAGCAGTATTGAGGTTAAACTGCACGGCGATGCGCTCAAGTTGACCGTTAAGTTCTGCTGCTGCTGACCCTATATGGCTTTCCCACAGGTCATATTGTTCCTGGTGGCTCAATGGGGGGATGTCTAGGTTTACAATAGTCCGCTGACAGTCAATTTTTCGGTCATTGCTGCTGAGGATTAAACGAGTATTGTTACTATCAATAAATTTGCTCAGAGCTGACTCCCGCCCAGGCTCAGAAAAATTATAACTATCGCAGTCAATAAACAGGACACTATTGCTAAGTTTGGCTTCCCTTTGCCAACGCTTCGCGAGTTGGTAGACATCCTGGGGCTTGGTGGTCAGAGCGGCAGGGTCGAGAGTATGTAACTTTTTCCCCAAATCCTGACAAGTGGCGGAGGCAATTTGGTATTTTGTGGTACGGTCCGAGCCAGATAATTGCACCACGGGATAGCTATTTGTCCCCTCGCCCCCAGACCAAATGGTTTTCAATTGCGACCCTATACTTAACTGAGAGGGAGGCAAAAAAAGAGGGTTAGTCTGAGGCGGTTGGGGTATGATCTTGCCTGCTAATTCCTGGTCTGTGGCATCGTATCCTAACAGAAAGCAGAGGATTTGCTGGTCAATATGGAGGGGGGACTTGGTTAGGATTCTTCCTGGTTCAATCTGGAGCAGTTGCCAGTAAAATAAAGGGCTTTGGGGAGAAAGGACATGCCAACTGGCTCCGGGAAGGGCGTCTATAGCTAAACTAAGAGTAGGATAGTTTTTGTGAGGATGATTTTTTTGGGCAATGGCCACCAAAGACTGGAACATAGGTTCTATTTCCTGGCCCACGCACATTAGCAGGATATCCCTTTCAAATGGGGAGAGATAGAAGTGGTAACATAGTTGAGCCAGGGCAGAAGTATCGTCAACAATTTCAGTAACGATTTGTTGATTTTCTTTACCTTCTATGTATTTTTCTAAATAGTTACGAACTCGCTCGATTTCTAGAAACAGAGAACTAATATTAGAGTGATACCAGTTGGTTTGAGAAAGGGGTGCCATGTCGCGCTCCTGGTAGACGGTGGGATCGACTGATATTCTTTTCTAATAGGGTACAAGGTAAAAGGAAATAGCTATGCGCACTACTCATACCTATAAACCGAAATATTCTCACTCTACCTCGTTGTCAATAGCTCAAAAAAAGAAAGACTCCAGACGGAAAGGTTATAGAGAAATATTGGAAGCAGAGGAAAGGGAGTGGAACGCCGAAGATGCGGTAGGGGAATGGGGAAGTATGAGTGCGAAGGTGATGCGCACCTTAGAATCAGGAGTAACCCAACCGGAAAGGGGAAGGAGAGAAATGGGGCTGCAAGGGAAGTTTTCTTTTGGACAGCCGGGAGATAGAACCAGGCAAGGGGCGAATCACGGTGGGCATAAGGTGTTGCAGCCTAAAAGGATGATGGTGCAGCTCAGAGCACAACCGTTGACGGGGGATGAGCTGACTTATGGCGATAGCATGAGGGAATCGAGGAGCCAAAAGGAAAACAAAACGGGCTTGCCTGATCGCCTCAAGGCAGGAATAGAGAACCTCTCGGGCTATTCGATGGATGATGTGAGGGTACATTACAACTCGTCGAAACCTGCACAATTGCAGGCATTGGCGTATGCACAGGGGACGGAGATTCATGTTGGGCCGGGGCAGGAGAAGCATTTGCCCCATGAGGCTTGGCATGTGGTCCAGCAGAAGCAGGGAAGGGTGCAACGGTTAAGAAAGGAAAAAGGAGTGAGAAAAAAAGAGGAAAGACAATTGGAGGAAGAAGCGACAGCGATGGGGTCATTGGTATTAAGGAAGGTAACAAAGGAAGAAAGCCGGGAGTTGGAAACAGAAAAGGAGGAAAAAGGTGGGTGTGAGAAGTCGTTAAGTGTTTTAGGTGTTGGAGTAGCGACCCTTGCGGACGGTGCCATTATTGAACGTGAAAATGAAGCAAGGTTCAACCAGACAAAGGCGGACTTGGGAGTTTGTTACAACCATTACGATCCAAAACCCAAAAAACCGCTCCAAAAAATGACCAGTGACGCAACGGAAGAGGAAGATGTGTTAGATTCGTTAGAATTTACGGTTGTCGTAGAAATGGGTTTGGGATTAAGGAGCGAGGTAGCAGGCGGTCAAGTAAGTGGAACAAAAGCCGCATACAGTATGGATATGAATGTAGCGGTAGCGGAGGCCATGAGCGGCTTACCTAGCAACTGGTCGAATTTATTAAAAGGTACAATCGATTTGTGTTATGGCTATGAGAATAGCTCAAGCAGATCTCTGCTTATAATGGATAGAGCATGGGGTAAATCAGAGGATTATGGCGGTACATTCCCCAAGTGTAACAGTGCTAGTGGGAATGTATTATTCCGCCAAAGTCAGTCCATAGGAAAGGACAAAATGTACAATTGGGTAATCGAAAAAATAAAAGAGATAACCAAGGAAAAATACCCGGAAGCGTAGGATTGATCAAGGTTAGGAGTGCGTACGCAGATCTAGTAGGGTGGGCAAATGGACATGACTCGTGATCAAATTGCCAAACTCTCAGAAGTTGCCCACCCAACCCGACTACCCTAGGGCATGCGATCACCTATGTTGTTGGTTGCGTTCAAGCAAAGTGTTCGCTCTTGTCGGGTGGGCAAATGGACATGATTCGAGATCAATTGGTCAAACATTAATAATTTGCCCACCCTACGCCAACGCCACTACCCCACATTAATAATTTGCACACCCTACTCCCCTGCAAAATCTTCTAAATCGCTAAAATCTAGAACTTGTGGTAAATTACTCCCACAACAACACCCCCAATCGGGTTCATACCTGCCTCGCTCCACCCATTTGTGAAAACTGGAATATTCCCACAAATGAGGACAAGACACCAAACCATGTTTAACCGGATTATAGTGAATATAATCTATATGTCGGTGTAAATCATGGTCATTACGAATGGTATGCTCCCAAAACCGACGTTGCCAGACATTGCTTTCTCGATGCTTACGACGAGAAGCAGAAACATCTACCTCAAATGAGCGTTTTCCCGGTAAAGACCGGGTAAATAATACCTTTAACCGAGACACTCGCATAGAATAATTAGAATCATCCGGTGGTAACGACCAGATAAAATGAAGATGATCCGGTAACACAACGGCTGCAGTGATGTCAAAGGGTTTTTCTGTCCGCATTTTCGCCATGGCCTTCCGTAACCTTATTATATTCTCAACATCTGAAAATAGAGGAATACGGCGATAAGTGACTATTGTCAGAAAAAATACTCCTCCTGGCACATAAGAACGACGATAGTTCGACATATTGAGATATTGATGGTGGCGAGCATCCTCTGTTTCAGTTTAATCCCGATTCAGAGTAGGGTGGGCAAATGGGGATGAGCACGCTGAGTGCGTACGCGGATAAAGTAGGGTGGGCAAATAGTCAGGATATATGATGAAATTGCCTTCGGTACAGAATTTGCCCACCCTACCCGACGGAATTGCGATCTACTTGTAGTAGGGTGGGCAAATGGACTAGATTTATGATGAAATTGCCTTCGGTACAGAATTTGCCCACCCTACCCGACGGAATTGCGATCTACCCGACTATTGGTTAATGGTTGATGATTTGCCGACCCTACCCCTTGCTTGTAGTAGGGTGGGCAAATAGTCAGGATTGATGATGAAATTGCCTTCGGTATAGTATTTGCCGACCCTACCCGCTCCGAATGCGATCGCACTTGTCGGGTGGGCAAATAGTCAGGATATATGATGAAATTGCCTTCGGTATAGTATTTGCCCACCCTACCCCTACCGAATGCGATCGCACTCTTGTAGTTTGGTGGGCAAATGGTCTTGGGTTCCTGATGAAATTGCCTTCCGTTTAGTATTTGCCCACCCTACCCGCTCCGAATGCGGACGCACTATATTTTAAAATAAGGGAAAAACCCCCCATATCTATGGTCGAAACCCCTTGGCAACCCTTACCGACATTGGCTTGCCTGATCACAACTGATGCCAATAGTAATCGTCCAGTCATTGCAGGAACTCGAACCTCTGTGCGCCGAATTGCTGGCCTATATAATCAAGGTAACAACGCCGAAGAAATAGCCAGACGATTAAATCACCTAACAATCACTCAAATTTATGCTGCCTTAACGTATTATCATGCTAACCGTCTCGAAATTGACCAAGATATAGCAGCCGAACAAACCGCCTATGAAGAACTCGCCAAACAACATTATCAGGCAACCAAACCCTAAAAATGACACAAATTCGTCTTTATTTAGATGAAGATAGCATGGATAGCGATCTGATAACGGCCTTGCGTCTTCGCAACGTGAATGTTGTCTCGACAGGGGAAGCTCAAATGTTGTCCCGTAGCGATGAAGAACAATTACAATGGGCCTATGACCATCAGCGTGTTATTTATAGCTTTAATGCCCGAGACTTTTATAGAATTCATACTAATTTTATCGAGAAAAAACAAGAGCATTCAGGGATTATTTTAGGGTTTCAAAACTATTCCATTGGTGAACAAATGCGGCGGATTTTAAGGATAATTGCCACGCTCATCAGCAGAAGACATGAAAAATCAAGTAGAATTTTTAAGTGCTTGGGGAGAATAATAGCGTACGCTTCTCCCAACACACCAACCGAGTGCGTTCGCGTAGCGTGGCCTACGGCCAATCGCACTACATTAATCTTGACTAGACTTTAAGTTATACATATAATATATGTATGACCTTTGAATATGATCCAAGAATTGCAAAAACCAATTGGCAAAAGCATGGTGTTTCCTTTGCGGAAGCTGAAATGGTGTTTTTCGATCCCCTTGCCATTCATGACATTGATCCAGATTCGATTAGTGAAGAACGTTTCATCGCAGTGGGAATAGGAAACTCTGGATTACCATTGGTCGTTGTATATACCATGCGCGGTGAGGTGATTCGATTAATTTCTGCTCGTCGCGCCACAAAACAGGAGACAAAAGCTTATGAGAAAGGAATATGATTTTTCTAAAGGAAAACGAGGAGCGGTAATTCCTTCTAAAGGAAAAACACGCATTACTATTTATCTCGATGATGATATTCTTGCCAATTTTCGAGAACAGGCCGAAACGGCTGGAATTGGTTATCAGACTCTGATAAATGAGGCTTTAAAAAAACATCTCCTACTGCCAAATGAGCAACCTCTCACCCAAGGGGATTTACGCCGTATTCTTCGTGAAGAATTATCAGATAAAGTAGGGTGGGCAAATGGACATGATTGATGATCAATTGGTTAATGGTTGATGATTTGCCCACCCTACGCCTGGGAACAGCGGATCTGGTAACAGTGCGATCGCCGGTTTGGGAAAATGGAAGAGCGATCGGGCCGGGATAATGTCAGTAGTAGTAGGGTGGGCAAATGGACTAGATTGATGATCAATTGGTTAATGGTTGATGATTTGCCCACCCTACCCCACTGAGTGCGTTCGCGTAGCGTGGCCTACGGCCAATCGCACTATAATCTTTGATGAGCGCGGTGGGAGGATGTCAAAGTGCTACAATTTCGATCAATACGGTTTCGCAAAAACAACCCATGACTAAATTAATCCAAGAAACCTTTGAGGAGATCGCACAGCTAAAGGAAGAACAACAAAACGCCCTAGCCATTTATTTACAAAAACACCTCGCGCTTATTTTGCTTCAAGCTGAAAGAGAGAAACGAATTGAAGAGAACACTTATACAATTAACGACTTCAATGAAGAGACCCAACAAGCGATTATAAATATTGAAGAACCAAAAAACTTGACCGTTTGTGCCAATAAAGAATCTCTCTACAATGAACTGGGAATTTAATGCTATCACCTATTTTTGAAAACCGCTTTAATAAAGCGATCGCTGATAAAGTAGGGTGGGCAAATTGACATGATAACTGCTCAGATTGCAAAACTATCGGAATTTGCCCACCCTACCCGACTATTTTGTTGCTTAATTTAGGCTACAGAAGCGTGGCAAAAATATGGAAAAGCTTAAATCCGTTATTGAGAACTTATTAGAGAGAAAAGAACTAGAACCCAAATACAAAGATCATGCCTTAACAGGAAATTGGAGTGGATACCGAGATTGTCATATCGAACCAGACTGGATTTTAATCTACAAAACCTCTGAAACCAATCTTTTTCTGGTTCGTTCCGGTTCCCATGCAGATTTATTCTAAATGATCATGAATTTGGAAGTGCGTTCGCGAAGCGTGGCCGTAGGCCAATCGCTCTTGTAGTAGGGTGGGCAAATGGACATGATTGATGATGAAATTGCCAAACTATCATTTTTTGCCCACCCTACCCTACGGAATGGGTACTGTAACAGCGGATCTGGGAACAGCAGATCTGGGAACAGGGAACTCAGAAGAGGGAACAGTGCGATCGCGTAGCGTGGCCTACGGCCAATCGCTGATCTTGTCGGGTGGGCAAATGGACATGATTGGTGCTCAAATGGTATTAATTTGATGATTTGCCCACCCTACGCCACATTCATAATTTGCCCACCCTACTCCCTGTTGATTTTGATAAAATAGTAGTAGGGTGGGCAAATGGACATGATTGGTGAGGAAATTGTATTAATTTGATATATTGCCCACCTTACTTGTAGGCGTAGGGTGGGCAAATGGACATGATTGGTGATCAATTGGTATTACTTTGATGATTTGCCCACCCTACTCAGGTCGCGATCGCACTACCCCGATGTAAGTTAGGCAAATGGACATGATTGGTGATGAAATAGTATTAATTTGATATATTGCCCACCCTACTCAGGTTGTAGGGTGGGCAAATGGACATGATTGGTGATCAATTGGTATTACTAGGATAATTTGCCCACCCTACTAGAGTAGCGATCGCTACCCTAGAAGAGACAATGCTGTTTGTGGTGGATCGAGACAATTTACAAAGTCTTTTGGCTAAGCACGAAGAATTAGCTGACCGAATTTCTGAAGAATTATCCAAACGTCAAGAGACATTGGAACGCTTAGGAATAACCGTCAGTGCCACAGAGGAAGACGAAACTCCTTTCGCCGAGATTCGCAAACGTATTAAATCAATTTTTGGTATTTAAAACCGATTCAGTTATTATACCAAAGGGAACAGGGAACAGCGGATCTGGGAACAGGGAGTAGGGAGTAGGGAGTAGGGAAAAGGGAACAAAAATTATCACAATTCATTTAGGATTGGTATAGTCATCAAAACAACTCTCATGAATCAACACAATCAGGATAATCAGTATCTACCACACCCCTCAATTGATGAGTCAGCTCAGCTTCCTAGCTCCTTTGTCGAAGCAGTCACTAGGGTGAAAACCTTTGCTCTGCTGGAAATGGAAAAAGAAACGGAGCGAAAACAGCTTTACTATCATACTTGTGACCATGTTAATGGAGTGCAGCGTAGAGCTGATCGGATTTTCCAAGCCATCAGACCCTATTGGGAAGCCGGTCTGGACAATGATATAGCACCAGACTATCTGAGCAGAATGAAACAGTTAATCGATCTGTGCGCCATTGCTCACGATATGGTGCAAGAGTTTGTCCCTCAAATCCAACCCTATATCTCTAGACGGCGAGAAAGTGGTGTGAGCGAAGCTGCTACAATTACTAAGCTTTTGGATTACATCAAAAATCAGAATGAATGGATAAGTAAGCAAACTCCTAACCATCTGGCCTTGTTTACCGATTCAGATGTACAAATCATTACAGAAGCCATTAACGCTACCATTTGTTACTATGATACTTCAGACAATACCATTTACCAGCCTGACCTCTACTCTTCTGATAAAAACCTATCTCTGGTAGCTCGGATTATTGCTTTGGCTGATTTAGGCACTTTGGGCATGGAAGGGATTGAAGCATTTAACGAGGAAGGCAGTCTGCTATTTCTAGAAGAAAATCCTGATATTATTCCAATAATTTTGAATCACGATCTTCCCGATTCCCAAGCTATCGATAAACAAACGCTTTATGAAAATCTTAGACAACGGCTTCTGAAAAGGACTCGCTTTCAAGTCAATTTTGCTAAGGGACGAATGGCTAGATTGGCTCGTGAACTTAAAGGGTTGACCGCCGAAGCAATTTCGGTTTTAACCCAGGATGTTTTTAAGTATTTGAATCCAGCCATAATTCAATTTCTTGAATTATTAACTCCTACCGCTAATGACACGAAGTTTGAGGAATTGATTGAGTTTTTTAAGCTCGAAAACTATGTAGAAAAGTAGGTGATATCAGCTTAACAACAAGATCAAAAAGGCAATCAATGATAGTGTTGCCGAATCACATCCAAACTACTGAAATCGATTAAAAGTGATCAATAATCGCTCAATAATCAGAAATATCTGTTCGGATACGCTCTAAGGAACTATGCATATCTTTCAACTGTTCTTGAATTGCTAATAACTGACCTTCAAGTCTGGACACTTTGCTAAATTGATTCTGCTCCTTGATCACCTTCTCCAACTTTTTATCCTGCTCCTGCTTGAATTCATCGACACTATCACTGATATTGCTGGTGATAATCCCAACAAAAAGATTGATAGTAATCATCGCCCCCAACATCACAAAGCTCACAAAAAAAAGGACACCAACCAGGGGTGAAGCTGAGGGATTTGTGCAAAGTGCTTCTATACCATCGTAACCGTAGCGTTCGCAGCCATACATCTGGATGTACATCAAATCTGCCCAACCTTCTAGGGTTACTACTTGAAATAGAGACAAGATAGATTTGGGTAAGGAAGAAAAGTGAATCGGATCGTTTTCAGCAAATAAAAAGGTTCCGGCTACCCCATAAATATAGAACAAAATACAGAGAAGCAAAAAGACATAGCCCATGGAGGGTAGACTCTTGAGTAGAGCTCGGACGAGTATTTGTAAGCGAGGCAAAGCAGAGATTAGCCTAAATACTCTCAGCAGCCTAAGCATACGTAGCACTATAAAATATTGATTATCAATTGGCAATAGTAAAGCCACAACAATGAATAAATCAAATAGATTCCATCCATTTTTAAAGTAGCTCCATGGATGACTAGCTTCAGCACCTATCTTAATAAAAATTTCACCAATAAAAAAACCTAATATTAGATGTTCTATAAAATTGACAAGAGTGCCGTAATTTTCTGTAAATGATGGATAGGTTTCCAGACCTACTATAATGCTAGCCAAGATTATTACGATCAAAACTGTATTCTGAAAGATTTCAGAATTAGAAATTTTTTGGAGTGCTACCTGCATAAAAAAATTATATAAACAATTACAGTGGGCAACTTGTGATATAATTATATCCCGATGAATACTTATCATTCCGGGTGCTTGGTAATAAAGTTTATTGATTAGTGCTTAGCAATCACTAATGAATAAACTATAGTACCAATATCCTTAGGCAAATATTACTATACTATATATAGCAGCTATCAATTCGGTGAGGTACAAAGTTCTGGGTTTTAGGGAGCAGCGATGCAGCGCGGTCTTGGGGGTTTCCCCCATGAGCGACTGCATCAAGACGGGAGCAGGGAGCAGGGAAGAGGGAAGAGGGAGAAAATCCAGCGTTGCTTAATAATGGAATGATTTTAAGAGTTTTCTGGAATGGGCATGTTGGTGGAATGGGCATCAGGCGTGGAACTGGCATCTTGCCAGTTTCATGCTTATTTTCGAGCGGGCAGGATGCCCAATCTACTCCTATTCATTCCTAAATTCAGCAACGCCGAAAATCCCTCCCTACTCCCTACTCCCTACTCCCTACTCCCTACTCCCTACTCCCTACTCCCTACTCCCTACTCCCTACTCCCTACTCCCTACTCCCTACTGCCATTAACCCAGATAGCTTACTTCTTGGTAAACCGCCAAACTCCATCCCAATCCTGTGGCACCCCTTGGGCCATCAACTGATTAATTCGCTCCACATATAAGGCAGCGGTCTTATCCAAAGGATTCACCATTAACACGTGATTAAAATATTCTAAAGCCTTGTAAAATCCTTGAGTGCGATAACACTCTAAACCTTGTTCAAATTCCAGTTGCGTTTTTAACTTCAATTCCCTAACTGCCTCCGTCTCACCATCCAGCACTTCATAGATAGCAAGGGGTTCATTTCTACCTTTAACAATTGCTCGATCTAGAAACCGAATTTGATAGTGATTGGGATTGCTCAATTTATCTAAGGTTTGCTGGGAAATTAAGCAAGAAACCCCATAAAACTTGGTCAATCCTTCCAAACGAGCGGTCAAGTTAACATTATCAGAAAAAGCATCCCCCTGCATTCGGAATGTCTCTCCAACCATCCCCACCATCATGTGACCATAGTGGATGCCAATCCCTACTTGAATTGGTAAATAACCGTTGGCTTCACGCTTTTGATTGTATTGCTGGACTTTTTTGAGCTTGGCAATTCCAGCACAGACAGCATCATCAGCGCCATCAGGGAAAACTGCCATCATGCCATCCCCTAGAAATTTGACAATAAAGCCATCGTGATTGCGAATTTCAGGACTGACACGCTTAAGATAGGCATTGACGAAGTCAAAGTTTTCCTTTGGTGTCATACTCTCAGAAATGGTAGTAAAGGAGCGAATATCACTGAACATCACCGCCATTTCTTTACTAACGTGGTCCCCTAATTGGACATGAATCACATTGTCCTTGTGCAGAAAATTAAGATATTCAAATGGGAAAAACCGAGCAAAGGAATTTTTTAGGGTTTCCAGAGTTTCATTGGCTTGAGTCAATTCTTGCTCACGGGCTTTTACCGTTTGAACCATTTGCCGGAAAACTCGTGCTAGTCGTCCTAACTCGTCGCTCCGAGTGGCTACTTCCTCCAGACTTTCTGGCTTAAATGTATCATTTTCCACAGCGGCGGCTGCTACTGTCACCTTTTCTACCTGTTTTATATACTTTGACTGGCGCAGATTTTCAGCTTTAAGCTGCTCTTCAGCTTCGGTTCGTTTGAGGAAGTTAAGATAGGCTTTGGAATGGTAACGAATACGAGCAATTAGTTCTACCCGATCTGGCAGTTTTACTAAGTAATCATTTGCTCCAAATCCAAAGGCTTTAGCTTTAATTACTGGTTCTTCTTTACTTGATAGTACAATCAGGGGAATAGGTCGAGTCGGCGAATCCTTAGAACGCAAAAAACGCACTAACAACAAGCCATCCATCTCCGGCATGACCAAGTCTTGTAGAATGACCGTTGGTTGGTACTCCTTAGCTACTTTTAAGGTTTCAGTTGGATCCTGACAGTAGCGAAAGATAATATCCTTTTCTGGAGCCAACATGCGGCGAATGGCTTCGCCGATCATGGGCTGATCATCGATAAGTAGGACTTTAATCGGCTCTTGAGTCACCATTTTATTTGTAATGTCCGCTTTGGCTATCAATTAGATCAGGTACAGCATAGATAAATAACCTAGGGTTAGCTAATTCTTTGGCGTTGCTTAATAATGGAATGATTTTAAGAGTGAGGTGGAATAGGCATCTTGCCGTAGAATGGACATCAGGCGTGGAACTGGCATCTTGTGTAGAACTGGCATCTTGTGTAGAACTGGCATCTTGCCAGTTTCCTCCTTATTTTGGGGCGGGCAGGATGCCCACTCTACTCCTATTCATTCAAAGACTGACGCAACGCTAATTCGTTTAGCAGTTTATCAAATTTTGTTCAATACTCTGGGCAAACTGGGAAAACTATGTCATGCCAATTGTGCTTAATAGTCAGCTATTGTTAAGAATTATTATAATATATCAGTGTTGTGCAATAAAAGTGATATATAAATTTAGCTATAGGAATTTAGCTAAGGCTTAAACGCGAATCCTTTGATTAGGGCAGGTGCGATCGCGTCTAGGGGCAAAATTTCCACCGCCGCCTTCAACTCTGCTGCTGCTTTCGGCATCCCATAAACCACGCAACTG
>NZ_JAAHHZ010000062.1:0-40596 GCF_010672005.1 Moorena sp. SIO4A5
CAGTAAGTGCTGAACCCCAAACATTCTCTGGTCCCCTAGCACCGGAACGCTTTTCCGCAATTCCTGCCGCTTCCTTTTGCGCCATACCAATGCGGGTGACACCAGACCCTACCAAAAAGTAAAATCCAACTACTGTGTAACCTGGCCAACTCAGAGTACCCCAAATCAGTACCCCTAATATCCAAGCGTGGACGATCCCAGCAGGGGTGAGTAACTTTTTGGGAGCAATCCATACCATGGCTAGGAAAACTGTGTTCACTCCAACAGCAACTAGCCAAGGATTTAAAGAAAGAATATCATCAAGCATAGCAAAATAGTTATATTGGTAATTGGTAATTGATAATTGCTCTAGCAGTTATCAATTGGGTGAGGTACAAATTACTGGGTTTTAGGGAGTAGGGAGTAGGGAGTAGGGTTATCGGGCGAGGGTATGGGGAGAATGCTAAAAAATCCTGTGTACCTCATCAGTATGAGAATTGCTAGAAGTGGTAATTAGTAATTGGTAATTGGTAATTGTGATTGCTTCTGAGCCATTACCCCACTACTCATTGCCTATTCCCCATTATCCAAAAAACCAACAACAAAGCACACTACTGAAGCAATCGGATACCAGATTAGTTCAGATTCTTGAATAAAGTTGAATTTATTCAAAACCTTGGCCAAAAGGCCACGCGTGCGCGTTCAACCTACCCTACAAGAGATCCCTGGGCAAGAACAACCTTAAACATTCAACCTTCAAAACCTTGGCCAAAAGGCCACGCGTGCGCGTTCAACCTTCAAAACCTTGGCCAAAAGGCCACGCGTGCGCGTTCAACCTTCAAAACCTTGGCCAAAAGGCCACGCGTGCGCGTTCAACCTTCAAACTTTAAAACCTTGGCCAAAAGGCCACGCGTGCGCGTTCAACTGTCAAAACCTTCAACAGTTTTCCCTTCAAACCAAAACTTATGAAACCAGTGCTATTTCATCTCGCATTTCCCGTTACCGACATTGAGCAAACTAAAGTTTACTACGGTGATGGACTTGGCTGCGAAATCGGTAGAGAATCTCGCCATGCGGTGATTCTGAATTTATACGGTCATCAACTCGTGGCTCACCTAACCAAAGAACCCCTGACACCTCAGCGGGGTATTTATCCTCGACATTTCGGGTTAGTTTTTACATCCCTGGCTGATTGGGAAGCCTTACTTTCCCGTACTCAACAAAAAGAATTACCCTTCTACGAGCAACCCAAGACTCGCTTTCCCGGTCAACTTACAGAGCATCGCACCTTTTTCCTCCAAGATCCATTTTATAACTTAATGGAGTTTAAGTTCTACTCTGATGGTTCAGCAATTTTTGGTGGACGTGAGTTGGCAGAAATTGGCGATCGCGTTTAATCCAAATCCTTTTCAGCAATTCTAAAACAGGGAAAAAACCCAAGAAGGGTTGATTAACAGGAAGGTTGATAAAAGTAGAAAAAACCCCTTACTCAGTAAGGGGTTTTTTCTGCTAAGCTCACTGGAACTACTGATACCAAGTCCCTATAACTTCCACAGGCATAAACTGTGCTTTGGATCTGTGACGGTGCGGGTTATAGATGATGGCACTCCTGAAGGTGTTCACCCCGGCACCATCACTCACACTGTTACAGCCACAGATGACGAAACCAACTATCCCGAAGATACTGAACTTACTCCTGTCACCCTTGAAATTACCGATAATGACCCAGGGTCATAACTTGAGCTGATTGAGAATCACAACTAGCCCCCCAAAACAGCGGGGGGAGAAGAGTAACGTTTGCTATAGTGATTCAAAATGTTTAGTTAGTTATCTATAGCAATAGCTAGTACCAATTGCTAATTAGGGATAGCTGCATCAGAATTGGCTTCGGGTTTGGGTCTATAGGAATTGGCTAAAGGGATTCCGGACACCCACTGGTATAGGTATCCATCTGAGTTATCCATCCTCTGGCAATACAAATGCCCGACCGGGTTTCAATTTGTCTTAAAACCTTTCCCCAATTAATTTGACCCAGCGATTTTATTCTCTTCCCCTTGACCTACTACTGTTCACCGGGAAAGTACCGAACTTACTGTGGCGCTAACTAGGGATTTTACATAGACTTCTCGAAAACTTTGCATTTATAATAAAGTACTGGCTTAGCCCCCTTGAAAACTGCCCCAAACCGATCAGAGACTGGAGTTGTTCAGGCATGAGCCTTTCAGAGGTGTTTTGTGAAAAAAGTTTTAGGAATCATTCTCGGCGGTGGTGCAGGAAGCCGCTTATATCCACTAACCAAGCCCCGGGCTAAACCAGCGGTGTCATTGGCAGGCAAATACCGGTTGATCGATATTCCTGTCAGTAACTGCATTAATTCTGAGATTTACAAAATCTATGTCCTAACCCAATTTAACTCAGCATCTCTCAATCGCCACATTACCCGTGCCTATAATTTCTCTGGCTTGACAGAAGGGTTTGTTGAAATTTTACCAGCCCAAAAAACTGCCGAAAACCCAAGCTGGTTTCAGGGAACAGCAGATGCGGTTCGTCAGTATCTCTGGTTATTTGATGGCTGGGATGTTGATGAATACCTAATTCTATCCGGAGACCACCTCTACCGGATGGACTATCGGTTATTTCTCCAACGTCACCGGGACACTAGAGCGGATATTACTCTGTCGGTTGTGCCTATTGATGAGACACGGGCATCTAGCTTTGGCTTGATGCAAATTGATGATCGGGGCAAGGTGATTGACTTTCGCGAGAAACCCACAGGGGAATTGCTCAAACAAATGCAAGTGGATACTACTGTGCTTGGGCTTACACCAGAACAAGCCAGAAATAGTCCTTATATTGCTTCTATGGGGATTTATGTCTTTAGTAAAGCAGTGATGAAAGAACTCCTCGAAGCTAATTCTGAGCACACAGACTTTGGTAACGAAGTTATCCCAGCCTCGATGCAAAAGTATAACATTCAAGCTTATTTATTTAATGATTATTGGCAAGATATCGGCACTATTGAGGCATTCTACAATGCTAACTTATCCCTGACTCGTCAACCTAAGCCATCCTTTAGCTTTTATCAGGAAGATGCTCCGATTTACACCAGGGCTCGTTATCTACCGCCCTCAAAGCTTTTAGACTGTCGGGTAACAGAGTCAATCATTGGGGAAGGGTGTATTCTCAAAGACTGCCGCATTAATAACTCGGTATTGGGATTGCGATCGCGAGTGGAAGCTGGAACAGTTATCGAGGACTCTTTAATTATGGGGGCTGACTACTATCAATCTTTAACAGAACGTCTATCAGCCCAAGAACAAGGCCAAGTGACTTTAGGGATTGGTAAGGATACTGTTATTCGTCGTGCAATTATCGATAAAAATGCTTGTATCGGTAACAATGTCAAAATATTCAACAAGGATCGTGTAGAAGAAGCCAACTGCGAAAGCGAGGGATTTTATATTCGTAATGGCATTGTTGTAGTGCTCAAAAATGCCGTAATTCCCCATGGAGCCGTGATTTAGTCCTATGGGGTGGAAACGGTAAGTTCATCTACATCAAAATTAGGCGCTAGGCAAACTTACCCTAGGGATAGGGATTAGACATGCTTAGCCTAGGCATTAATTACTACAAGCATTAGCCTAACACCTTGCTACCGAAGACCTTGCCCTAACCCTGAAAACAGCCTTGACAGAGTATTTAACATGTACGGAAATTGCGATCGCACCAGTGAGGAAGAACCGAACTAAGTTTAGTTGAAACCTTTGTTACCCTAGCGTTGAGGTAGATAAACCATAATCCAAGGGCAATAACTTACCCGTTACGATCTTAGACGATTAGGAGAAACTCTTGATGGCTGCGACCGACTTCAAAGACTATTACTCCATCCTAGGAGTCAGCAAAACTGCTAGTGCTGATGACATTAAAAAGTCCTTTCGCCGTTTGGCCCGGAAGTACCACCCAGACCTGAATCCTGGGGACAAACAAGCCGAGGCTCGCTTTAAGGAAGTCAATGAAGCCTACGAAGTGTTATCTGACTCGGACAAACGGAAGAAATACGATCAATTTGGTCAGTACTGGAAGCAAGCGGGACAAGGATGGTCTGGTGGTAGTGGAGTCGGTGTTGATGTTGGTGGCTTTGATTTTAGCCAGTACGGCAGCTTTGACGAGTTCATTAATGAATTGTTAGGTCGCTTTAGCACTGGTGCGCCCGGTGGTGGAAGCAGAAGTAGTCATAGCTACTCCTACCGTACAAGTACTTCTAACTCTAATGGGTTTAATGATTTTGGTGGTTTTAGTGGCTATAGCAGCACCTCAGGCTTTAACAACACTACGGGAGCAAGTGCTGACCGGGAAGCAACCATTAGCCTCAGTTGGTCTGAAGCCTTTAATGGTGTCCAAAAACGTTTCAGCCTAGGTAGTGAAACTATAACTGTCAAGATTCCCCCTGGTGCCAAACCCGGTAGTCGTATTCGGGTGCGAGGCAAGGGTCAGGTCAACCCTCTGAATCAGCAAAAGGGAGATTTGTATTTGAAAGTAGAACTCAAATCTCACTCTTTCTTTGAGTTCGATGGTGAGAATCTGGTTTGCGAAGTGCCAATCACACCAGATGAAGCCGTTTTGGGTGGGTCAATCGACGTACCAACTCCAGATGGCTCTGTGAGTATGAATATTCCTGCTGGTATTCGTTCTGGTCAATCTCTGCGGTTGCGGGGTAAAGGCTGGTCTTTACCTAAGGGTGGACGTAGTGATCAGTTAGTGCGAATTACGATAGTAACTCCGAAAAACCTCACCAATCAGGAGCAGGAGTACTATGAAAAAATCCGTGAAAGTCGCCGCTTCAATCCCCGGAGTCACTTGTCCCAAGTTCGACTATGATTATATCTAGCAGTTCTCAATTGGGTGAGGGACTTACTAGGAGTGGGTTAATGGGAGTAGGGAGTAGGGAGTAGGGAGTAGGGGTAAGACCATTGACTTTACCTCATAAGAGGGTATCGATGGCATTTAACAGTGTCTCTACTTCAGCATTTGAATTGAGAAAAGAAAATAGATGTTGAAAGCGGAGTTTTCCTAGCTGATCTAAAAGAAATTGGCCAGGTAGGGGAGCACCCAGTGCTTGACCAAGGTTATAGCCGCGAAAGGTGCCACAGTTGGGGTCGCTCAGAAGTGGCATTCGTAAACTGAGATCGTTAACAACTTGTTGGCTTTGCCTGATATCTGTACTCGTAATCATTAACACCTCAACTCCTTTCTCAGTGAAACGTTGGTAGTTCTCATTGATGTTTTTGATGTGAGGGAAGCACAGGGGACAGTAATGCTTTTCTGTGAAAATTCGGGTGAATGCCAAGATGACCGGTTGTTTACCCTGATAATCGGATAATTTGGTCTGACGGTTATTGGTAATATCTGGTAGCTCAAAATCAGGTGTCCTTGCTCCGAGTTGTAGGGCGTTAGTTGCTGGTACAGGCACAAAATTGTGGAAGAAGCGCTGATTGATTAAGCCACTAAAGTTAAGGTCTGTGAGCATCAGGGGTTCAATTGTCCTAGACAGGGAATAGTTTATGGTTACTGTTATAGTTTACCTGTAGGCACCCTTAACTGTGGCTAGTTCAGGCAAAGAAGGGCGATCGCTACCCATAAACCACCAGGACTTATAGCAGTTTGCACTTAACTTAGTTACAATAACAACAATAATAAAAAAATTTTGTTATCTCTTCTTTAGTCAAAAAATTACAACAATCAACTAGAGCTTGTTCTAACTCATCTCTAGTCATGGGGACTAAAGAACGCAAATAGTTTTTCAAAATAAACAAAAATTTTTACAAAGTAAGTTTTAAAACTTCCTGGGGGGCGATAATGAAGGCTATAAAGCCTACTGGAGAAGGAAAGCAGCTCTCACACATTGGCGATAATAGTGATGTTTATGGGGATATAAAGAGATAAATTATTGCATTAACTATTCTAAAAAAACAAAAAAACAAAGCAAGTAAATTAATTATGTTTAAACAGAACGATAAAAAAATTACTATGTCGTTTGTATAATATTTGTTTTTAAGTGGTACTATTTACATAGTGAGACACCTTTATGTTTGCCGTTATGACCTAAAAAAAATGCCCAACTATAGTCTAAATTAATTTATATTGGTGCGCATTACCTAGGCGATGGAATGCGCACCGCAATAAAATAATAGAAACAAGTCGGTCATTATTGAATTTAGTATCTTCCATACTATATCCTACTCTTTTTAGATATCGGAACATTCTTTCAATAACTCTATACTTGGTGATAAGACTTGTTTTTGTTCCTCCAAGCTACTGCTGCATTTTTTTGGTAATAATTCAGGGCGTTGCATAATTTTGTTGTCAACAAATAAAAATTATTGACAATAGCCTCCGATTTTTCCGGAGGCTATTTCCTTAAACCCCTTGTCATACCTGATTTTTCCCCCTAATTGTCGCCCCTCTAGGCAGCTTGCTCTCTATCACTTGGCTTGCCAAAACCTTAGCCTAGAAAAAATTCTTGAGCAAGCACCTACTGGAGAGGGAATTTCTAGGGTTCATCTGCTGCTAAAATTAACTAGACTTAGGCAAAATCATGAGTTAGCCAGTTTCTTCAACAAGGTGATTCAAACCGATAGAGGTGTTGAGTTAGATTCAATTTTAATCAATAGATTAAAGAATCTAGGTTTGATAACCTTTGACGGGAATCACGTCATGCCAAGTTGTGATTTATATCGTCAGTATTTCTTAGCACAGCTTAATGAGAAGTAATTTATAGCCAAGCTAATTGGAACCGCTGAATGCCTGAGCTTGTTCAACCCATGGTTTAAGCTGTAGGCTATCAACATCAGGACTTACGCAACTGGCACAACTAATGGTGGGGCTAGAGCACGGCGAGAGTGTAATAACTAAACTATAGACATAGTAATGTCGGGACGTTTTAGTTGGTTAATTAAGTAATTCGAAAAGAGTCCATGCTTAATTTGATAAATTGTTTGACCACTTTTATAAGCTAAATTTTTGAGTCTGAGCCAAACTAAAATAGCACAAGCAATATGGTTTCTTTGAATACGACCCTTGCGACATTGACATGATTCAATACCAGTCAATTGTTTTAATTCTCGATGAAACTCCTCAACCTTCCATCGAACCTTACACTCTTTTTGTACAACGTCCGTAGAATTCTGAGATAAATCGTTTGTAGCGATAAAATCCGTTTTGTCGGTGGAGACACTTACCCGGAAAAGTTTCACTTTTTTGGAGCCGGGAAATTTTTTAATTTTTACTAGTTTCCCGGAGTTTAATTCTTTCTCATCCCAAACTAATGATTCAATTCTTTGATAATCTTCGGGAATTGCCAGTATCATCCACAAGTCGATTCCGTTTGAGAGGACAATAATAATATTTTCTCAAACCTTCGATATATAACATTATTTTATTTGTGGCATACCAACTGTCCATCAATACAGTTCTAAATGGCAAATCCTTAGAATAGACAAGGTTTTGGAGCATATCCAAAACATGTTCTATTTTTGTCTTACCATCCCGTTCTGGGTCATAAATACGATAGTCTACTACCCAAAACTTTTTGGTTTCGTGATTGACATATATACAATTTATTAATCCAATTCCTTGGATTATACCATGGGAATTACCACTATATTGTCGTTTACTTATCTCTATTTTTCTAGAGTATCGTTTATCAATTACTGTGTCATCAAAAACTAGATAGGCTTGCTCATTTATTTCAATTAAGTCTTTGACATTATCCCACAGTAAGCGTGGGGTCAACTTCTCATTTTTTAGATAACGGTTAATTTGATCATGGCTAATCTGCTCTAAATGTTCGGCTAAATTGGTGAGAGTATAATTGAGGTGGCTACTTAATAAGTATTGACAATAGTTAAGTTTAGTAAATTTCATCACTAACTGAATTTTTTAAAGCACCCTCCTCTAATTTTATCAGAAAAATTAAAAAACGAACGACCATTAATTACTATTACTAATCTGAAAAAGGGCTGATCACAGACGTAGCTTAATATAGTACTAAAGTACTATATTAAGCTATCCACTGTGCCAGTTGCGTAAGTCCTGAACATGTTTATGCATGAGTAGTAAAGGAGGTAGGCTTGAGCGGTAAGCTAATTGTTTTCGAGGGAGTGGAAGGTGGTGGTAAAACTACCCAACTACAGCGATGCTCAAATTGGCTTCGAGCTAGTGGCTTACAAGACTGTCTAGGTACTTTGGATCAAACCATGCCCGTTGTTGTAGTCACTAGAGAACCGGGGGGAACATTATTAGGCACTAAGGTTCGCCAACTGCTACTGGATAAAGATTCCTCACCGATTCACCCTCGGGCTGAACTTTTACTCTATGCTGCTGATCGGGCTGAACATGTTGAAGAGTTGATTAAGCCACAGTTAGTCAACGGAGCAATTATCTTATGCGATCGCTACACGGATTCGACAATTGCCTACCAGGGTTATGGGCGAGGTATTGACTTGAAATTGATCGAGGAGCTTAATCAAATTGCTACCGCTGGACTGGAAAGTGACCTCACCCTGTGGCTGGATATTGATGTCGAAATTGGTCTGGAACGGGCGCGACAGCGGGGAACCGTTGACCGCATGGAGCAAGCTGACTTAGCATTTCACCGACGAGTGCAGCAGGGATTTCAGGAGTTGTATCAACAAAATCCCCATCGGATTGTTCGGGTAGATGCTAGCTACAGTGAGGAGGAAGTCCATAATTCCATTCAGAAGATTTTGCGTGAACGGTTTAAATCATGGTTCCAGGAGCATTCGATTTTATCCTAGGGCAAGACCAAGCGATCGCATTATTGCACGGAGCAATTACAACCAACCGCATTGCCCCTGCCTACCTGTTTGCCGGTCCATCTGGGGTGGGGCGGAATCTGGTAGCACGGGCTTTTATTGAACAGTTGTTTTGTCAAGGTATCCCAGCTGATGGGCAAGTATCAATTAAAAAACGACTGATTCAGGGCAATCACCCGGATGTATTGTGGGTAGAGCCAACCTATCTCCACAATGGTATACTTGTTTCTGCTACAGAGGCTGTCCAAAAAGGAATTCAGCGTCAGGCACCCCCCCAAATTCGGTTGGAACAAATTCGGGAAATTGCTCGGTTTCTGAGTAATTCTCCTCTAGAAGCATCGCGCAAGGTGGTGGTACTAGAGCAGGCAGAAACTATGGCAGAGCCAGCAGCCAATGGTTTGCTGAAGACTCTCGAAGAACCAGGAAACGCTACATTGATAGTGATCGCACCTAACACTGAATCTTTGTTGCCGACCCTAGTGTCTCGCTGTCAGCGGATTCCATTTTATCGCCTGGGGCCCGAAACTATGACAACAGTGCTGCGGCAAACCGGTCATCAACAGATTTTACAGGAACCATCAGTACTCGCCATTGCCCAGGGAAGTCCGGGGGAAGCGATCGCTGCTTTTGAGCAACTCAAAGCCATGCCTCCAAACTTACTTACCCAACTTACCCAGTTACCCCACACATCCCGTCAAGCATTGGAACTGGCAAAGGAAATCGACAACAAGCTGGATACCCACACTCAGCTTTGGTTAGTGAAGTATTTACAACACTGCTACTGGCAATCACACACTCAACCAGACATGATTAAAAAGCTAGAGCAAGCTCGGCGATACCTGCTCAGTTATGCTCAACCGCGATTGGTTTGGGAGGTAACCCTGTTGGAATTGAGTATTCTTGAAGGATCAAGGATTTAGGATCAATTATAAAGTCGCAATTTTAAACGATGAAGTGGAAAATATCAAGGATAAAATAGGAAGGATCAAGGATAAGGTGGAAAGGATCAAGGATAAAGCTCCATCAAGTATTTTCTAATACTGGATATTTAGGTGCGCTCTTACCATTAAGAATTAAATTCGCGTGATTGTCGCACCTGAAGAAAACCCTACTAATCAAAATCGTTATGACTATGATATATTTGTAAAGGTTCGTAAATAATCAATTAGATTTGATACCATTTGTGTGGTTGGTTACAGATCATGGTCTGACCATGAAAATCGGATATTGGGTAGATAATTTTCTTATCCATGAACTCCCTCTCAAGATGTATGTATTTAGCCAGCACTTTGAGAAATAGTATGGGTAGCACGGTTTGAGGTGACCACCACTTGATCAGCAATCTGTAGCCAACTGACACCCTACACACTTTAAGGAGCATAACTATATGACTACAACAGAAGGATGTCTCCGGGTAGGCCAACTGGCTCCCGACTTCACGGCCACTGCTGTATTCGAGCAAGAGTTCAAGACAATTAAACTGTCTGACTATCGTGGTAAATACGTCGTTGTGTTTTTCTATCCCCTAGACTTCACTTTTGTTTGTCCTACCGAAATTACTGCATTTAGCGATCGCTTTGAAGAATTCAAAGAACTAGGCACCGAAGTCCTTGGCGTCTCTGTTGACAGCGAATTCTCTCACCTGGCTTGGATTCAGACTGACCGCAAGAGTGGTGGTGTAGGCGATTTAGCTTATCCTCTGGTTTCTGATATCAAAAAAGAAATCAGCACAGCTTACAACGTTCTTGACCCGGAAGCCGGTATTGCCTTGCGTGGTTTATTCATCATCGACAAGGAGGGCATAATCCAGCACGCTACTATCAATAACCTCTCCTTTGGTCGTAGCGTTGACGAAACCCTGCGTACCTTGAAAGCGATTCAATACGTTCAAGCTCATCCCGATGAAGTTTGCCCAGCAGGGTGGCAACCAGGTGACAAAACTATGAACCCTGACCCTGTTAAATCAAAAGTTTACTTTGCTGCGGTATAACCGAATCGCAAATATCTCAGCCCTCCTACCTTGAAGACGGAGCTTTAATACTGGGAAATTGATTGGGTATAATACCTCTTCAATTTCCCATTAACATTATGGGAACATTTTGACCGAAAAATTGGGGACTGTGAGGGGTGAGGTGCTATAGATACGGGGTTAGCCTTACCCCTGACATCAACTTGCTTGAGCAACGCGAAACCGACATATAGTGAGTAAGGAGGAGTGTTAATCCATTGAATCAACAAATGGCGCTGCCTGGGAGGAAGTATAATGTCAGAAGAGCAAAAACAGCAGCCAGAAGCGGCAAATGATGAACCAATTCAAACGCCGCCGACACCATCAGTGACAGATAAATCCGAAGACAGCTTGGAAACAACAAGTCCATCGCCTCAGACAACTGGCAAGGGAAAGTTATCGTCTTCTGAGCCTAAGTCTGGATTAATGAATCGCTTGCTGCCGATTCTTAGTACTCTTGGCCAGTTTTGGGATGGCACCTTAAAAAAAGTCCGCTCCTTGCTACCGGCAGCTTGGAATGAAAAACTGTCTGATTGGATGTTGACTGGTGCGATCGCAAGCGTGGTAGTAGTCATTCTATGGACAACACTAACGCTTCTACCAAAGACACCAGCACAGGTGGCACAAGTTCCTGCTGATACCATTAATTCTCCACAAAATTTGGAAGTTCCTCAGGAATCACAACTGGTGGAATCGGAACCCATACCCACACCAGAGTTAACTCCTGAACAAAGCCTGATTGTCGCAATTCAAAATCAAATTGCCGCTATTACCGCTCAGTACGGTAATGACCTGATTCAAGCAATTGAGGCGAACTTTCTCAGAAGTATGCTCTTGGTCAAGGTAAATGATGAGTGGTACCAACTCAACGATGCTCAGCAGAATACCTTAGCTCAAAGGATGCTGAGTCAGTCTCAAGAATTAGACTTTAGCAAGTTGGAAATTACTGACCTAGAGGGAAAGTTACTTGCCCGTAGTCCTGTGGTGGGGTCAAGTATGGTCATTTTTACCCGACATTAATGGTATTATCTGTTGACGGTTGAGGGTTGACAGTCAAGCGTCCACCCTCAACAACCCCAACTATTTACGTGATAAGATACCAGAAAAGATTAATTATCCTATCACCATTATCCCCCGCTTAATGGGTTCAAGCGCTTCATGGCACGATTTACTACTTCGGAGTAGCGTAATTGCCCACACAGAATGTTGAGCATGATTTGAGTAGCAACGGGTTTTTTAACGCCGACTTTGTACCCAATTCCGGGAAAGCTGTAGAACGCACCAGCGAGCTTAGCAGCCCAACTCATATCAGTTCCCCGTTCTTCCTGCATCACCTGGGTATAGTTTTCTAAGGCATCAGCTTGACCTGCCAAAGCTTGTTGAATGGCCTCAGCTGCTTTCATCCCACTAAACATGGAGGGTCGAATTCCCTCAGCAGTCATGGGATCCACCACACAAGCAGCTTCCCCAGCTAATACAGCATTTTGTGTATGGAGCTTCTCCTGACCTTCCCAGACACAGATGGCACCTTCGTGCTGTTGACAGCTACTCAGGTCTAAGCCGGATTTCTCCGCATAACCTTTGACTATCTTTTGGATGTCTTTGAGGTCACCACCCCGTAAGGAGCCAAGACCAATGGAGTAGCCTTCGGCTTTAGGAATATTCCAGATAAAGCCATTTTTGACCTGACCAAAGTCAAAATGGATCTCCTTACTATTAGTGTCCGATTTTGGCACTTCTAGGGCTAATGCTAAACGTGACTTACGTTCTTTGAATCCCAACCATTTTGCCATCGGTCCAGTAGCACCGTCAGCTGCAATCACATAGCGACCTTCCACAGTCCCATTGACAGTGTTGACCTGCCAGTGGTCTCCCTTAAACTCTACCCCTGTAACTGCTGTATTATCTCGAATTTCAGCACCTTGTTTTTGGGCTTGTTGGATGAGATAGTGATCGAAAACATCTCGTTGCACCATCCAAACCGGTTCTTGAGTGTCCAGTTTCACCTCTACTGGATCATCCATTTTCCAGGTGTAGCGTACACTCTCAGCTTTTAGAGATATGACAGGTGTAAAGTCGAAATCAAACCACTGTTGCACTTGTGGGGAAACCGCACCACTACAAGCTTTGTACCGGGGTAAGGATTCTTTTTCTAGAACCACCACAGACTTTCCAGCTTTAGCCAGGTGATAAGCAGCAGTTCCACCAGCCGGTCCCGCACCAACGATTATGCAGTCAAACATTATGTTTCTACTTTACTCCTCAAAGATTTATCGATTGAAGTTCACAGACTAACAGCCCAGTGTGTCAGCCTACTATCCAAATTGAGTGACCAAATTGAGTGACCAATTTACCAGGACTTACTCACGCTTGATGCCCAGCAATTGAGACAAAGTAACATGGACAATTGTAAAATCACTATCAATTCATAATAATGACCCTACAAACATTGCAGGGTCGAGATTAGGCTATTAGCAAAATGCTTACCCTTAATCAATAACATCCTGAAAACGCCTAATCAGTTATTATCTGGATGCACCTCTATACTGATAGTTTTTGTCTCTTGTTCATTCAATTTTTCAGTCATTAGACTCGTTAATCCGGATAGTTTGTTGGCTAATTACTAGGGGAATCATTAGCTTATAGAACCATTATCGACCTAGAATTTTTGAAACATGTGGATTTCTGAGCAATCTTTATTAAAGTTTCACGAAGTCACCGCCAAAACTATTGCCAAAACTATTGCCAAAACTATTAGTGTATTTTTTTCCTCCCCATCCTCTTTCCCTATGGGATTCTTATCAATCCTCAGTCTATCTCAAATCTGTTGGTATCGGTATTGAGCAGTTCAACCAAGGTAGGGGAGATGTATTTATGTAAGATTTGGGTAGACTTAGTGAGTTAGATCAGATTGCCATGATCTTAGAAATCTTATGGTGTCAGAAACAATATGACCCAATCCCCTAATTGTTCTCCCTGGCAAACTCAAATCCACTAATCAAGCTATTATCTCTATAACTTGGTTAAAGTCTTTAGGAATTGTTAGGGTCTTGGTGACTCCTAGTGTGACCTGAATTAACTAATTAACCAAAACCCCTGGCATAATACCACTAACCTGACTAAGGAAAAGTAAGTCATGGCAATGACTTATTTGACCCAAATCAGACTGTTCGGTGCTCAAGTACCGCCTAGTATGGATTTTGATGAGTTCTGAAAACTACCTCCATCACCCCAATTTTGGTCTACTGTTTCGAGTTTGCATTGTTGAAGAACAACAAGAGTTGTTCACTACGATCTATGCCCAGAGACTTTTCTTTTTGGTGAAAAGTACCACCAATGGTATTGCCTTTGAGCCAATCAGTCGTTCTGAGGCTCGGCTGTTGGTAGAAAATCGCCTTCGCTTACTTAGGCGCAGTGGTTCATCGGCTGACTATGAGCAGCTTCGGATTATCCATCAGCAAACCTTCCAATAAGTTCCATTAGGAAACCCGTTCGGGTTAATTGGGAGACTCTTTGGAGCCGGACAAGGTGAATGGGCTGATATTACCGCCAGAAGTAGGTATAAACGATGATTGTGAGGGTTTTCTGAAATTAGGTTATGGCTAGAGCCAAGTAATGGGGTAGTATATACCCAACCACATCCATCATCAATATTGCCCTCTTATATATAATGGCATAACCTTCTGCTAAGTGTTTGTTTCCACAACTACACCCCAAGCAGAAGGCAGATATATATTCTATATTGATAACCTTGTGGTGTTCTCAAGGGTGAAAATTATTAAGTAAGCTTATGGGGTAAGTTAGACTGTTTACGTTCTAGTCTAAGCATCTACTCAAGACTGCTGCCCTAGAGAAGGTCGATTATCGGTTTTGCAGAAGCTTACACTAAAGTTGTGATGGAGAGTTGACTATGAGCGGTATTTTTAATAAACTGCGCGATTTCGTCGGTCTGAATGAGCCAGTGGAATACGAATACGAATATGAAGATATGGAGGGGGATGCTTACCCAACTCCCTACCCACAAGAGCAACCGGTGCAACCGCCACCAGAGGAGGAACGTCCGACAAGACGTCGTTCTCGGGAGCGGACAACGGTATCAGAAGCAGGCGTAGGGCCATCTCCGATCAATAATGTGATTGGCATGCCTGGAGCAGCCAATGGGATTTCAGAGGTGGCAGTGATTGAACCTCGTTCGTTTGAAGAAATGCCCCAAGTGATTCAGGCACTGCGGGAACGGAAGTCGGTGGTCTTAAACCTGACTATCATGGATCCAGACCAAGCACAACGAGCGGTGGACTTTGTGGCTGGTGGGACTTACGCTATTGATGGTCATCAAGAGCGTATTGGTGAAAGTATTTTCTTGTTCACACCAAGCTGTGTTCAGGTAAGTACTCAGTCTGGTGTGATTCATGAGATACCTACTCCCCAAGTCCCTAATCCCCGTCAGACAGCTCCGTCACCAGCCTGGGGTTCTGAGCCAGATCAGATGGCTCAGTAAGCGTCAGGACTTGACAAGTGTATAGTGTTTCATGAATAACATTAATAGTTGAAAAGAGAGGTGTTGGGTTGCCTATAAAACTTGGCATAATTGGTGGCGGTGTCATGGGAGAAGCCCTCCTATCCCGTCTACTTGCCCAACAACTTTACCACCCTGATCAGGTCTTGGTGAGTGAGCTGCTGGAGCAGCGCCGTGATGGTTTGGCGCAAAAATACGGCATAAGGGTCACTGCCAATAACCAAGCGGCAGCGGCAGCATCAGAGGTTTTGTTACTGGCAATTAAACCTCAGGTATTTGAAGCGGTAGCGGCAGAACTGGGAATGGGTAGAGGTGACAACGGTCACAGCTTAGGAACGTTGCCAATGGTGATTTCAATTATAGCTGGAGTGCCTCTGGAACGACTGGAAACCGCTTTTGCCTCCCAGCCAGTGATCCGGGCAATGCCTAATACTCCTGCAACAGTTGGGGCAGGAATCACAGCCCTAGCGGCCGGAAAATGGGTATCGCCTGATCAAATGGAGCAAGCAAAGACAATTTTTAGGGCTGTTGGTGAAGTAGTTGAGATTCCGGAACACCTGATGGATGCGGTGACCGGTTTATCTGGGTCAGGCCCAGCTTATGTGGCGATTTTGGTGGAAGCCCTAGCAGATGGGGGCGTGGCAGCTGGATTACCCAGAGCGATCGCATTACAGTTGGCCCTGTCTACAGTATTGGGGACAGCCCAGCTGTTACAAGAAACTCAAATGCATCCAGCTCAATTGAAGGATAAGGTGACTAGTCCTGGGGGAACCACAATTGCTGCGATCGCTAAGTTGGAGAAGGCTGGTTTTCGATCAGCTTTGATTGAGGCGGTTTTAGGGTCTTATCAGCGTTCTCGGGAGTTGGGAGGTTGAAGATTGGAAGTTGAAGGTTGAACGCGATTGCGTGGCCTTTTGGCCAAGGTTGAAGGTTGAAGGTTGAAGGTTGAAGGTTGAAGGTTGAAGGTTGAAGGTTGAAGGTTGTTAACCCTTGGCTTCCCTTGTAGGGTAGGTTGAACATGGATCAGAACTGATTGATCAAGTGAATTTTAAGATCGATTAGGCTAGGCCGTTGTTAGTTGGTCTTGGCTAACCCCATCTGCATCTGTAGTATTATGGGGGTGTGATTTCAATGGGCAAAAAAAAACTATTGTGGGCGTCATCTAATTCTGTCATCTAGTTCTATAATAATAGCAGCTAGAGGATTTATCCCACTGGTCAAAATTGTTTAAAAGCACGGTATCTGAACTACAATCACAAAATATTCATAATTTAGTCTGAATGTAAATTTGTGGACTGCATCTATTCTGATCACAGACGATGACAGAATCTTCAATTCCGATTCGAGCCTTACCAAAAGCACGCCAACGTTCTCGACCCAATGGGTTGAAATGGTTTTCCTACATAAGTTTGGGGATTTTGAGTAATGCTGCTATTTTGGGTTTAGCTTTTTTTGTGCTCGAGCAAATCCCTCCAACTTACACCAGTAAGGCAGCAGCAATTATACCTGGTGTGGGTTCTCAAGGATCTGTTCAACTCCCTGGAGTCGGTCAAGCTTCCTCCAATCCAGGTGAGAAGTCTCCTTACGGATATCTTTTAAAGGTAGATCCACGAGAAAACTACCAGTATATCGCCATGAGTGACGTCGTATTAACTGAAGCTGCTGCTGCTGTTAATACCTCAGTCAAAGATTTTGAAGAGTTTGCCAAGCCAAGGGTTTCTTTGGATAGAGGTACCACTATCATAGAATTTGAAGTGGATGGCAAAAGCAAACTGGAAGCTCAGCGAAATACTCGGGCTTTTTATCAAGCCTTAGTCAAGCGGATTGATTACTTGAGAGCAGAAGAATCAGCTCGTCAGGATAACAAGACGTTGTTAGCGTTAGACTCTGCTAATAGTAACTTAAAAAAAGCCCAAACAAAGCTTTCTCAATTCAAAAAGAATTCACCGCTCAAAATTTCTGAACAAATCAAGAACCTTTCAGAAGAAGTAGAGAGCTTGCGAGTGGAGCGTGCTAATTTATTGGCTCAGCAGCAAGCGGCTACCTCTGGATTAAGGCAGCTAGAAGCTAACCTAAGGTTGTCAACTGACCAAGCAGCCGATGCTCTGATGCTTCAGGATGATGAAGTCTTTAAAAAGCTTTGGCAAAACTATAGCGATATCAGCGCTAACCTAACGATACTCAATACTCAATGGACACCAAATAGCCCTCAGGTGATTAATCTCAAAGCTAAGAAGCAAGCGGCGCTTGAGGCATTACTTGCTCGTAGCCAACAGCTATTGGGCAAGCGGATGGATGTTCAACGTTTGGATAATCTCAATTTAGGCTTAGATGCCCAGACAGGTCGAGCAAATCTAGCACAAGTGTTAATCAACCAGAGAGCTCAACAGCAGGGACTAACCGGTCAAGTTAACACCTTGGCAGAACAAATTGCTCAGCTAGAGTCTAGACTTCAAACCTTGATTCAGGAGCAGTTAACCCTGACTGAGCTTGAGCGAGAGGTGCAAATCTCTGAAGCTATATTTACGGCGAAGTCGGCTCAATTAAACTTGAATAAATCGGATCATGCTACTGCTTATCCAACCCTGCAATTGTTAGTAGAGCCGAACTTACCGAAAGAACCTGTTGGTAATACCAAAAAAACGGTGATGCTGGGGGCTGTGGCGCTTTGCCTGTTAATTACAACTGGGCTGGTTATCCTGGCCTGGGAAAAACCGAGTTCTAAGACAGACGCTCCCAAAGATTCCACTCCGGTACTTCAACCCGAGTCTTAAACTAGTAAATTCAAAAGCACCAACAATTTGGATCTACCAACAATTTCGTAATTTTTGGATACTACCAGCACGGACAACCAAAAGGGAAAAACTCCAAGTCTGCTACCTTAATCAGGTCTATGCAGTAAGTAATAGCAATGAACCTATCCAACCGTATAATCAAAGGCTGGAAATCTCCCACGCTGCGAGTGATGTCTCTGACCTTCTTGGGTATGCTACTGGCGTGGGTTGCAGACATTTTGATGGCGGCGAAACTGGGGACTAGTCAAACCACAGATGCCTTGATTGTTGCCCTGAGCTTACCACGACTAATTGATACCGTGAGCCGGGAGGGAACCAGACAAAGCTTGGTTCCAATGTTCATGGAGCGCCGAGATGCTCTGAGTCTCAGGGAATATCATCGCTTGGTCAGTGGCATTGTCAACTTAGCTTTAGTACTCGGTGTTAGTCTAACTATTCTGTTGGAAATTCTAGCGCCATTGATTATAACTGGGTTAGCCCCAGGATTTTCCCCAGAGGGTAGAGCACAAGCAACGTTTTTATTTCGGGTCTGTGCGCCAATGGTTTTGTTTGCTCCTGGGATTGCGGTCTTTAGTGTAATCCTCAACAGCCAAAGGCGCTTTAGTGCGGTAGCTCTGCGGAATGCGATCGCACCAGGTTTCGTAGTGGCTGCCATTGGGTTGGCATGGCATCAGTCTAGTATTGCTCTGTGGATAGCGTACGCTTATACCTTGGGATTTGGTGGATTCTTTGTGCTGGTATTTCTAGATGCTTTTAAAGCGGGACACCAGCATCAATGGTTGGCCTGGGCTGGCAAAGATGACCTCCTGCGTCTGTGGCAAGCAGGTTCTTTACCCACTATCGGTTTTGTTATTAAGCTCGCATCTAATCTAGTCAAGAGCCAGATGCTGCCTTCCTTAGTAGCAGTTGGTGGGGTGTCCACATTCTACTTTGCGATTCGGATCGTCTCCGCTGCTCAAACGATTATTGGTGTCAGTATTGCTACCACCAGCTTGCCTGCCATGACAGAGCATGACTTAGCTGGGCATAAATCCCGGTTGGGATCGGCTTTGCGCAAAAACCTGACTAAAACCCTATTAGTAAGCTTACCTGCAGTACTTTTCATTGTGGTATCCCATGGGGAAATCATTCGTTTGCTATACGGACATGGTTCTTTTGAAGCTACCTCTATTGAGCAGACGTCTCAAGTGTTCTTGTGGTTAGGGCTGTCGTTGGCATTTATTTCTCTAATCCCCGTGCTTGAAGCTGGCTTGTATGCTCAGAGAGCTTATGGTTTGGTTGTCTGGAGTATGGTGACTATGGCATTTGTAGGGGTTGCTCTGAGTTGGTTATTTTGGCAAGTTTGGGGATTGATTGGTATTGCTATGAGTTGGCCTGTTATGGCTCTTATCTATGTGATACTTATCATCTATCTACTCCATCAAAAGGGTGTTTCTGTCCTCACCAACCATCCTAGTTAATCAGGGTTAATAAACTCTATGAATAGTTCAAGTATTAAACAGCACGCTTACTTGATTATTGGAGGCACGACAAAAGCGGCAACAACATCACTATTTTATTACCTAGCTGATCATCCTCAAGTTTGTACCTCTAACCTCAAAGAAATTCGCTTCTTTTTGGATAAAGATTATCCGGAAGCTTCCAACTATCGATATGAAGATGGTCTAGAAAAATATGATGATATTTTCCGTTATGCTCAGTGTTACCATTGCGAAAAAATTCGGATGGAGGCAACACCAGACTATCTTTACTCATCAGGGACACCCCATAAAATCAAACTATCTCTACCAAATGTAAAACTTATATTTATCCTAAGGGAACCGGTTTATCGCTTAATTTCTTGGTATAAGTTTGCTAAACAGAAAGAGTATATTCCTCAAGATATCAGCTTTGATAACTATGTTAACCAGCAATTAATTAATGATAATTTTTATCACGAAAATACCTATACCTATATGCGTTCCCTTGAGCAAGGACGTTATTCTTTCTACTTAAAGCCTTACTTTGACTTATTCGGCTCCGATAGAATTTATGTAGATTTTTATGAAGAATTATCCCGTAATCCCAAATCTGTGCTTGAAAAAATCTGTGGATTTGCAGGAATTGATCCCAGCTTCTATGGGGATTATCTCTTTAAAGTATATAATCCCAGCAAGGCAGTAAAAAATTGGTGGTTTCACCGGAATTATGAGCAGTTTTTAAAGTCGATGCGTCAATATACACAAGACAAACCCATTCACAAAGTTTTAAGGAAAATTCGACGGTCGCTCGATCCGATCTATTTACGCCTTAACGTGCAGCCTCAGGAAAAAGTGTCGATTTCACCAGCTATCAAAAATGCTCTTACTAAGTATTATAAACAGGAAGTTACAGCATTGGAAGAACTGCTTGGTCGCTCAGTTCCATGGGAGTCATGGAATTAATTATATAAAAAAACAATAACAAAGAACACTACCGAAACAACGGCACACGATATGATCAGACTGATGAGAGAAGAACACTAATTTAGGTCAATATCCATGAAGAAATATGTCTGTACCGTTTGCGGCTATGTATATGACCCAGAGGTAGGGGATCCAGATAGTGGCATTGCACCGGGAACACCCTTTGAAGATATTCCAGATGACTGGGTATGTCCGACCTGTGGGGTGAGTAAGGAAGATTTTGAACCGGAAGATTGACAATCGTTTATTGTCGTAATCGGTGACACTGCCACCGTGTCTTGATGCAGCGCGGTCATGGGGGAAACCACGCCAGTTGCTCATGGGGGGAACCCCCAAGACCGCACTGGCTCCCCAAGACCGCGCTGCATCGCTTTTTTTGATCAAAAATCATGGGAGGCCAGAAAAACTGGTCTCTTAGAAAAATCGCTTTCTTGGGAATTAGCAATCTGGCACTCCATAGCGCTGCTGAATTTCCAGCAATTTTACCCTGGCCTCCCCAGCATTATCGGCCAACTCAGCAAACTCCAAAAATCGCTTCAATTCCTTTTTCAACAAACTCCGTTCCACTTCCCAAGTTTCTCGTCCTAAATCTGGGGGCAAAACAATCATGTCAAATAACGTTGCCCGTTCCTTACCTGGGTGCGGTCGCAACACTCGCCCTCGCCGCTGAATAAATTGCCGGGGATTGCTACTACTTGCCAGAATTACCGCCGTTTCAATGGATGGAATATCCACCCCTTCATCCAAACATCGAATTGCTACTAACCCCTGCAACTCCCCCCGCTCAAATTGACGACGTAATTCCTCCCGTTCTGCCAACGGTGTCTGAGCAGTGTAGGTGTTGACCCGATAGCCCAGTTGAGAACCTAATAACTGGGTTACTGCTGCTAACTGACGGTTGCTTTCATTACTCACTTGCCCATCTACGGAACCATCCCCACAATAAAACAAGGTATGGTAGGTGTTGAGACGCTTAGCCATTAACCGCTGCAACGCCCTTAACTTGTTAGCAGCCGCCCCAACTAACCGAGCTCGTTGCATCAATAACGATGTTAAAGTAGTGTCATTTTCTATATCGTCTGCTTCCCCTAATGCCCAACCAATCCGTTGAGTTAATCTAGCATAGGCAATATTTTCCGCCTCTGTTAATTCCACGAACACCGGATAGTATAGGTAACGCACTAGCGCTCCTTGGTGAATCGCATCGGCTAAGGTCAGTTCTGGTTGTAACACTGAACCAAAATAGTCAAACAACGCTTCTGTGCCAGCTTCATCAAAATACCGTTCCGGTGTAGCTGACAGACCAAGGCGCAGTCCAATGTTACGGGGTAAACTCTTTTCGATGCGGGTAGTCCCCAAATTATGGGCTTCATCTCCCACTATCAGGGTTTTTTCAGGAAAATACTTCAGCTGAGACTGGAAACCATCCTTAATCAGGGTAGAATTGGTAGTGATTATGGTAATAAACGATTGTTTCCCAACCTGGAGGTTGTATAGCTGGGCAGACAGTTGACTCTGCCAACTGTAGACACTCTCGAAGGCTAAGATCGGTTCGAGATTAAAGTGTTCGCATTCTCTTGCCCACTGAGTAACCAAGTGGCGGTAAGGGCAAACCACCAGCAACACCTGTAAGCCGATTTTTTGATACAGTTCCGTTGCGATCGCTAAAGCAGTAATCGTTTTACCACTACCCGTTGCCATTTTCAGGGTTCCTCGTCCCCGATGGGCAAACCAATTGGCCACCGCTTGCCGCTGATACTGCCGCAACTGAATATCTGGTGGTATCCTAGGGCATCCCTTGGGTGAGTGAGTCTCAAAGGAGAGCGGTAATTGGTAAGCTCCCCCCGATTCAGCTACTTTGATGTTACGGGAGGGCTGATAGTATCCTCGTGCTGCTACACTTTCCCAGTCCACTGATACCATGAATGGGAATTTGTTCTTCCTCATTGGTCATTGGTCATTTGGTATTTAATAATTGGTAATTGGTAATTGGTATTTAGTATTTGCTATAGCATTTTTATTTTAGTTGTGAACATAGGATTAAATTAAAAAGGGAGCAGGGAGCAGGGAGTAGGGAGCAGTAGGAAAGAGATTGGAAGATTTTTTGGTGTTATTAAAAATCAGCAATATTGTTCGTGTCCTATTTATAAATCCTAGATTTCCTAGTTGCTATTTTCTAGTTGCTATTTTCTAGTTTACTGGATCCAAGCAAGTCTTTTGAATTTTACTTTTTACTGTTTACCTTGGTCAGCGAACACCTCAATTTCTCCTGTCCTAGAGGCTTGGCATTCCACATTACCAATTGGTTTAGAACCTAACCCTGATCGCCCATCTACCTGCTTAATGCGACAAGACTTGGTGAAGGAATAAGAGTCAGGTTTGGTGTCAGGGTTTGAACGGGGGCCGTTCCAATTGGCCTGCAAGTCTAAGTTATAGTCAGACCCAGACTTCCTGGATGAAAATTTATAGGTCACTTTCCATAGAGGATCTTCAGCAACCGGTGAGCTTTGCTTGGCTTGATATTCAATTCCCTTCAGCAACTTTTTATGATTTACTTTAAGCAGGGATTTCTCAACCTCTGACCAAGATTTTTCATTCAACTCTTCTTTCAATTGAACTTCCATCCCCTCTAAGATCGATACACCTCTAGATACCATAGTGACTTGGGCAGAGGGCAATTTCCAGACAAAGGAACTATGGATAAAATCATCGCTCAGTAAGCTAGGATATTGCACTAGCCAGTTTTGAATCACGAAATAAAACTGTATCCAGCAGCTAATCAGGAGCTGGCTACCGAATAAGATAACTAGATATTGACGTTCTGCTGGAGACGGTTTTTTTACCTTCAATCTTACTGCTAAAATATAAGGTAAAGCCGCAATTACGGCTGATATCAATGGCCAACTAATGAACGTCAAGGGTGATACGTCTTTGGAGTCGATGCCCAATAAATAGGTACTGATACCGTCAATTACGAGCTGGTATTCTCCAACGTTTAAATTGATGCCGAATAGGTAAATACTAGTTAGTGCGCCAGTAATCCAGGGACCCAGGGGCAAGCCTGTCTTGGCGTCTTTGTTCTTCTTGGCAATTCTTAGCTTAGCCGCCGCTGCCGTTACCCAGTAGACAAATAAAATAAATAAAATACCACCACAGCTTGCTATCAGCCGTTGTACAAATCCCGTGGCTAACCCTGCCATTACATAGGAAAAAACAGTTAGCCACATTAGAGCCTGCCAGGAAAATGCCTTGGGAGGTTTCAGTACCTTTACCAGCGAGTCTACCACCGCTAAGCCAATGACAAATTCGAATAGGGATGTGAAAAATTTCACGACGCTAGTTATCCACTAATGGGGTTGACATAAAGGAAACGCAGAAACAAAAGCAGTAAAATAGCGCTATAGCTACAGGAATTAGCAATGAGGACGACCATAGCTCGATTTTCCCCACCCGATCCTCTCTGACCAGAGCGCCTCAAGGATAATGACTTTTCCTCGTCGGAAGCTGATGTGGAAGCAGTTGCCTGATCTTCAGCTAGTTCTAAAAAGATTTTGAGTAACCTCAGCCCTGCCAGCTTAATAATAAAGGAAAGAAAGAAAATTGTGATCACACTCATAGCGATAAGAGTATAAAAATTGTCAGGCTTATCCTCTGAAAAGTGATCGAAAAAGATATAACTAATCATCTGGCCTTGAAATTCCGTAGGGAGTTGGTCGTGAAGGGCAAAAAAACACCACCAACCTACAATAGTGGAAAGTAGATTAATCGATGTAGCTTGCTGCATGCTGGTTTTGCGGTTGAGTTTTAGCCCTCGTTGCAGGACTATCCCTTCCACCGCAATTACCACCAGCAGGAAGAGAGTTTGAAACACGACCGTCTGTAGAGGCAATACAGGTGCCATAATTTTCGGTTTGCTCCAACGTAATAATTTGCATTAAAAACCCGTTTGAGCCACATTTTACCTGCACGATTCGGTGAAACTTGGTTTTGTTGACACCTTATGTTGACACCTTATGTTGACACCTTATGTTGACACTTTATAGTTGATTATTTTGTGTCAACCTTCAACAGAAATGGAGCAACTAAATGGGAGCAGGTCTAATGTTCATTAAATTAGACTACCAGTAATTTTCCGATACTGGTAGTTAATTTGAATGAGGGGTGTTACCCCTAAGCCTTTTTTTGCGGGTTTCCTGTTAAACTCCATAACCACAGGCTATACATTGAAGCACGACTAGGAACATCTGTAAAGATGCGATTGGCCGTAGGCCACGCTACGGGAACGCATTTTGTTACATATTTTGTCTCTTAGATACCTGTTTGACCTGCGGTCACCCTTCGCGAACAGAATTTAGGGTTTAGGCTCTAGGGTTTAGACTCTAGGGAGGGTTCTGTTGAAAGTTGTCTAGCTCTCTTAGGACGGAGGTGCTCAAGTGCCCCTGTTGTAGCTCATACCTAATACGATTAGCCTAATACCTAGAATTTCTCGATTATTGCTGTATGGCTTTGCGGTCAGTGTCTGGTAGTTGACTATTAGGGCAATGCTATGGTTGATGGATGTACCCCACACCTGACAGACAAGCCAAAACTTTATCTTTACTGTATCTTTGCTGATCAACTCCCATCACCATGGCGCAAACCTATGACACGACATCACTATGAACCTGAACTCAAACTGCGTTCTGAAAAAGGAGTAGACTACACTAAACTGCGAGACGTACTAGCAGCAGGAAAGTGGAAAGAAGCCGACTTAGAGACAGCCAGGGTACTCCTGGAAGCAGCAGGTCGAGAAGCTGAAAAATGGCTAGATGTAGAGTCGCTCAAAACATTTCCCTGTGCTGACCTGCTGACCATTGACCAGCTTTGGGTAAGATACAGCCAAGGACACTTTGGACTTAGTGTTCAACAATCCATTTATCAAGAGGCTGGAGGAGACTGCGTCAGGCTAGGTGAACGCATCGGTTGGAGAGTGAGGGGAGAGTGGATAGCCTATAGTAAAATCAAATGGAATCTAGATGCCCAGATGGGACACCTACCCGTCTGTATGGCATTCATCTGGAGTAATCATCGGTCTGTATCCGGTATCGTGTGGTTATCTCGGGTAGGGTGTGAGGCGTGGTATACTTCATTTATGCAAAGACTTGTAGAGTGTAGCATATAAGCGTTACAGCCCAAGGAAATAATTCTTTCAACAAAAATTTTAAATAAAAATCACATTTTTTTAGTTTTAGAACTCAAAACTCCCAGGTCTATTGTTTAGAGCGCCCTTTGTACAAACTAGGGATAATTTGTTAGTCTATGGGTTACTCCCCACGCCCTACTGCTGGTGCTGGAAGTCGATAAATCTTTTGGAGCGTTTACCATAAAAAAACATAATTCTCTAAACCTATGAGATAGGCTGTATCTGGATAGACAACAATGGAGTATTGAAACTCTGCGCTCTTCCATAGGCGCAGATTCTTCGGAGGAGTTAACTAACAAATGTTAGCCATTGCTCGAAACAATCACATCAACTTAACCTGCCGTAACACCAATAAGCTTGCAGTCCATCAGGCAGTGCCAATTACCGCTACTCTCTCACGGTGGTGGGGGTTGAGGTTAAGTATGTGGTTTAATTCACTAGCCTTAAAGCCTTTGCTTGTAGGGGCTAAAACTAGACTACGTGGCTGTAGCCAATCAATAATTTCGATTGATTGTCTTTTCAGTGGAAGCTCCCACTACTGGGAGTCCCAGCCAACCGAATGTTTTTTTTTGTATAACTATTATTGTAGTACTTTGACAACAGTTAAAATCGCCTCCTCGCGTTTCCTTCACCAGATAAATAACCACATAAATAACATAAATAACATAAATAATAGTAGTTTCCACTGTCCCGTGAGGCTTTAGATGACCAGCGCTTATATCCTGATTGCCTCAATTTTGGTGTTGGGGGGGTTACTCGCTACCTTAGGCGATCGCATGGGTACACGAGTAGGAAAAGCACGGCTGAGTTTATTTAATCTACGTCCCCGTACTACTGCCACGGTAGTAACAATTATCACCGGTGGCTTAATTTCCGCCTCGACCTTGGGGATTTTGTTTGCCACCAGTGAGTCTCTACGGGATGGGATTTTTGAGCTTGATAATATCCTCAAAAAACTTAGAAGTGCTCGCCGGGAGGTCAGCCAATTAGAGGATGAGAAAGATAGAGTAGAGCGGCAGTTAGAGGACGCCAGAGCAGAGCAAATAGAGGTTCAGAAGCGTTTGGATGAAACCAATCGAAATTTCCAACAGGCTCAAAATCAACTGAAAGATGTCTCTGCTCAGGTTGGGGTGCTGCGTACTGAAATTAAATCACTCCTAAGGGAACGTCAGCTGCTAATCCAACAGCGGAATCAACTCAATGAACAAATTACCCAACTCCAAAGCCAAATCACTCAATTAAAAGAATTGGTGAAGAAACGGGATCAGGAAATGCTGGAGCGAGACCAAGCTATCCAAGAGCGAGACCAAGCTATCCTCAAACAAGACCAAACGATCCAGGATCGGGAGCAGGATCTGGCTGAGAAAGACCAAGCTATAAAACAATTTGACCAGAAAATTGCTGAACGAGATCAAGTCATTGCTCAGCGTGAAACTTTCCTAAAAGAACTCGAACAAGAACTTAAAGAACTTGAACAACAACTTAAACAAAAGGAGAGTCAACTGGCTGAACGTAATCAACAACTTGAATCACAAGAAAAACAACTGGCTTTTTTAAAACGGGAACTAGCAATTCTAGAACAGTACTATCAGAATTATCGAGTACTGCGTCAGGGAAATGTTGCTTTATTTCGTGGTCAGGTACTCACCTCTGGAGTAGTACGAATTGTCGATCCAACAGCTGTAAATCAAGCCGTTGATCAACTGTTGAGCCAAGCCAATAAGACAGCCGTAGACATTACCCGTGCTAGTAGCAGTAATTCCCAAGAGCCACTGGTGCAAATTACTCAAGCACAAGTAGATCAGTTAATCCAGCAGATTAAAGATGGTAGAGACTACGTGGTGCGAATTCTCTCAGCGGGTAACTACGTTGAGGGGGAAAAACCAATACAAGTATTTGCAGATGCAGCCCTCAATCAGGTTGTCTTTAAGGGGGGTGATGTGCTTGCTACCATCTCGACTAATCCCTCAACTATGACCAATGAGCAAATTCGCAAGCGGCTCGATCAGTTGTTGGCAGCCTCTGAGTTCCGTGCTCGTCGCGCTGGGATTTTGGGTGATATCCAAGTCGGAGATGGTCGGCTGACCACCCTAACCAACTTTATTGAGCAGCTGGAGCAGTATAGTCAACCCCTTAATGTCAAAGCTATTGCCCAAGAAACTGCCTACACAGCTGGTCCTTTAAAAATGCAGCTGGTAGCGAGCTACAATGGAGAAGATGTTTTTAAAACTATTGTTAACTAGCTAGGTGGTCAGCGGTCAGCGGTCAGCGGTCAGCCGTTGGCCACGCTACGGGAATGGCCAGGCTACTTGAGGTGCTTAAAATAAACCTCATTTTATTCAAAAGCTATTCAATAGCTGATAGCTGATAGCTGATAGCTGATAGCTGATTGCTAATTGCTGATAGCTGATTGCTGATTGCTGATAGCTGATTGCTGATAGCTGATTGCTGATTGCTAATTGCTGATTGCTAATTGCTGATTGCTGATTGCTTACTTGTTAACTAGCTAGCTCCTCCACAATTTGCCAATCGGGATTGTTATTAACTGCCTCTTGAAGTAGCTCAAACATTTGCCGACAATGGTTATTAACCTGTAGAGGTAACTCTTCATTTTTGACCACAAAATTTATGGGCACTTGTTGCTCAGTGGCTTTCGATTTGTCAATCAATACGTCCACTGTAACCAGCTTGGTAAAGGATATATTATCCGGACTCTCTCTTGCCATTATATAGTCATCACTCTCGTAGAGAATCTCAAAATGGCAGGATTTTAGAACCTCAATCAGTAACGGTAGAAGACGATCAAGGGAAATAGTGATTTTAATGGAACGATTGTAGCGAGCCATATAGACCTGGGGCTTGCTGATAGCTAAACTTTTCTATCTTGACATTTTCCGCTCTAAACGGACGGAGATTCTAGGTTGATCGACTCGCCATAACCTGACGGGTTTATACCAACCAAGCTAGAGGGCAAATCTACCGAAGGGTTTTAGGTCTTATTGACCCAGTTTTCTGCATTCCCTGCTGTAACTTGTTTCTCAAAACGGCTTTTGATAGCTAACTAGTTGTTTGCTTCTAAGCCGACCTAGGTGACCAAATTGTTAGGCAAGGATTACGCAGTACCCTATCTCTGGCGATACTTTTTACTTTACTCTACGGACGAAGGATTTGGGCAATAACTTATTGTTTTTTTAACTTATTTTTAAATTATTGTTTGAAATTATTGGTTTAATTTGTTGGTTTATTACTTTATTAGTTTATTAACTTATTTTTTTTTAACTTTTGTTACTTGCTAAATTTTTCTTTCCTACTCTTGTTAAAACTTTATTGTAATCCAGGATGATTTTAACGCAATTAGTCCCAGATGTCAAGAAAACTATCCACGGCGGTTAAAACCTCCCCACACGCTCACGTTTCATCCCCCCTTGAAAAAGACGGGGTTTTCAAGGAAAGACCCAAGGGGTAGGGTGCATCTCATATTTGTAAAAAAGATCGCAAGTGTGGGGAGTGTGGGGCCCGGGCGCGGGGAGTGTGGGGCCCGGGCGCGGGGAGTGTGGGGAGTGTGGGGCCCGGGCGCGGGAATTTTCGCCGGAATTTTTGCCTAATTTCATGCATTGAGATACACCCGGGTAAAGCTTGCGCGAAGGTAAGATTTTTTATAATAATCGAATTTTAAAAAATAAAACTCAATCGAGCGATGAATGTAGCAATCATTGGTTGTGGATACGTTGGTAGTGCCGTTGCTCACCTTTGGCATCAAGAGTTAGGGTTATCAACTACAGTAACCACTACTACCCCTGAGCGTGTCCCAGAACTAGAAACAATTGCTGACCGAGTCGTTGTGGTTAAAGGAAACGACCCTATTGGTCTCGAATCGGTAGTGAAAAACCAGGAGATTATTCTTTTGTCTGTGGGTGCTGCCAATGGCAAGGTCTATCAAGAAGCCTACTTAGACACAGCCCAAACCTTAGTTTCTGTGCTCAAAACCACTCCTAGGGTACGACAGCTAATTTACACGGGAAGCTATGCTGTCTACGGTGATCGAGAGGCAGGCTGGGTAGACGAAACATCACCGATTGCTCCCCCTAGTCCCAATTATGAAATTCTGGCAGAAACTGAGCAGGTATTACTATCAGCATCCAATCCTAATCTGAAGGTTTGTATCCTGCGTCTGGGAGGAATTTATGGTCCGAAGCGGGAACTACTCAAAATATTTGGTCGATTCGCAGGTACTACTCGTGAGGGTTCGGGTCAAGAAGTCACCAATTGGATTCATCTAGATGACATAGTTGGTGCAATAGAATTTGTCCGTTCTCACCAACTTCAAGGGATTTATAACCTAGTAGATGACCAAATACTGACTTATCAAGACTTGCTTGAAAAAGTATTTAAACAGCACAACTTACCCCCCGTATCCTGGGATTCATCCGTTACTAAAGCCCGACCTTACAATGCCCGAGTGTCAAATAAAAAAATAATTGATGCAGGTTACCAGTTTATTCATCCAGAAAAAATTTTCTAATCTGATTACTCGGTGGAATGAGTTTACTGAAAATTAGCCTAAATATAAGGAACGAGGCGATTGGTGCATGAATCGCCTCTAGCCAAGATTCAACAAATACACTATCTAAAACAAGTGTGAATTTTTTGTGATAAATAGGATTTTGAATTTTAGGGAGTAGGGAGTAGGGAGTAGGGAGTAGGGAGTAGGGAGTAGGGAGTAGGGAGTAGGGAGTAGGGAGTAGGGAGTAGGGAATTGGGAAAAAATATTGTTTACCTTATTACTACAAGAACCGATAATTACCCTTAATAAAAATCTCCCCATCTCCCCATTTCCCCATCTCCCCATCTCCCCATTTCCCCATCTCCCCATCTCCCCATCTCCCCACACTCCCCTCTCTTTCCCTATTCCCCGCTCCCAGCGCTATTAGCTGATCGGTGGTACGGTCAACCCTTTAAGAGCCACCCCTTCTGCTGATGGGGTTAACCCCTTACTTTGAATTAAAACCCCAAAGCCACCCAATCCGGTGGGATCGATCAACTGGTGTAACCGTTGGCGACGCTGCATAATGTTGATCACATCCTGTGCTGTTGCTTTCGCATTTCCCCTTTCTCTAGGATCAGAAAGGGCAGCTATGCGATCGCCTAATCCCAATGCCATTAGAAACAACCCTTGCTTGGTGAAACCTACTTTACCCAAACCACATAACTCTCCTTGTCGCTCTAGGGCAGTAAAATCCACATGAGCCGTAATGTCTTGTTCGCCGATATAACTATAGGGGTTATTATGGTGGCGGTGGCGATAATAACACTGTAATGTTCCCTGATCACGGGCTGGCAAATAATACTTTTGGGCTGGATAGCCATAATCAATGGTTAGGAGAAACCCCTGGTTTAACCGTTTCGCAACAGTTTTAATCCAATCCAGTGCTGCTAGATTCACCTCAGAGCGATAGCCCTCTGGATAGGAACCAGAGAACAAATCAATACCTACCAAATCAAAATACTCTCTCAGTTGGGGTGTAGAAGGGGTATCTAAAACTTCTACAAACTTAATGTCATCCTGATCAACGGTTCCGATATAGATTTCTTTGAGATCTCCTGCTTGCAGCACAACTTGATGTACCGGTAACGCATCAACCAATTCGTTAGAGAAACAGCAACCAGTCACGGAATTGTCTTCTATTTCTTCCCAAGAACACCACCGCACAGGTAACGAGGGCTGGTCATTGTCCAGTCTAGGTAGGTTGAGTTTCAACAACAGCTGCTTCTGTTGAGCAATCATTGCTGTTGCCTTTTCCACAATGATGTAATTTACGGCACCATAGCAATCTGGGTAGTGCTGGTGCAAGTAAACTAGAACATCTGCTGCTAGGAGTCCCTGTCCTGCTCCCATTTCCATCAGAGTAAAGGGATTAGGTTGTCCGAGGATATCCCACATTTGGGCAAACTGTTCAGCAAGTAACTCCCCGAAGTCTTTTCCTAGGTGGGGTGAGGTGAAAAAGTCTCCTGATGAACCAATGTTAACTGCACCACTGGCGTAGTAACCTAGCTGTGGATGGTATAGTGCTAAGTCCATGTACTGGGCAAAGGTAATTCGCTGGTTAGGTGCTGTAGCAATGTGATTAGCAATTACCTTAGGTAGGGGTTGAGTAGATGGAAGGTTTGAATTCAAGAAATTAGTCATTAGACTTCTTGCAGAAGTCGGGAATAGGGAACAGGGAACAGGGAACAGGGAACAGGGAACAGTGGACAAGAATTGACGGAAACACGATCAGAAAACTAATTTTGTAAGAGGTTTATTATACATATATACCATTTCTGGTACTTATGAGGTACAGACAATTTCATTCTACCTACTCCCTACTCCCTACTCCCTACTCCCTACTCCCTACTCCCTACTCCCTACTCCCTACTCCCTACTCCCTTTCCTATAGCTTAGGTAGACACTTTTTTATTAGCCGTGAATACGCCATTGGGTTGAGTAATCACTGCTTGAGTCACAACCCCAGCATTATCGGTAGTGAAGTTAATACTATATCCTGGTACATCCTTAAAATAAAATTCGGTTCCTTGGTAACGAACTAACTCTATCTCTGGCTGACCAGCTAATGACAAAAATAGTTTATTATCTTTGATCAAGATAGTTATAGATGATTGACCATAAATGTCATAGTCACCCACAAATTTTTCCATAAAACTAGTGGTTAAAATGCTTTGGTCAGGGATTCGTTCAAATACAATATCCTTCACCGTCGGTTCTAGAGGTATGGACAGTCTCTGAATAGTTCCTTTGGGGTCATTAAAAAATGATAATAGTTGAAAATTATCAGAACCCTCTGATAGTAATTCAAAACTATCATAGTGGTAGTGCTTTAGTTCATAAACAATTGAATTATGAGTTGCCGTTAACTGCTGATCTTTGATCGCAATGGAAACTATTCCGTATCCGGGATGCTCAAAATCTCCTGTGTAATCTTCTAGGGGATGTGATGGTTGAGTGCCAGTTTTAGGCTGTGGTTTGGTGTTCTGTTTGCCTTGTTCAGCAGCTTGTTTAGCTTCCTCAAGCTTACTCTTAATCCTTTCATTCCAAGGAACTTCGTCGAGACCGAGCAAGCGATCGCAAATGTGATAAGTTATAATTTCTCGCAATGGGTTTACTTCGAGATTGGTGAGAACTACCACACCAATTTTATCTTGAGGCATCAACGTTGTCAGGGCATAAAATCCGTCAATATAACCCCCATGCTGAACGTGATTATGACCTCGGTAGGCAGTGAGGTACCATCCTAATCCATAAGAGTAATGCCAGATTTCCGGATACTCAAGGGATAACGGTATCACGATTTGTGGTGTATACATCTGAGTCAGAATACCAGGGTTGATAATCTGCTTATCCTCATAGTTTCCCTGGTTTTGATGGAGTAGAAGCCACTTCGCCATATCAGTAACATTGGAATTAATAGAGCCAGAAGGACCCATGGCGTCGATATTGCGAAATGGGATGGCTTTAACTACGTCATCTTTCTCTCGATAAGGAAGGGAAAAATCGTCAGTCTCCTGGGATTTGACAACGGAAAAATTGCTGTCTGCCATCGACAAGGGATTAAAAATTTCCTGCTGAACAAATTCTTCCCAGCTGCTCTCGGCAATTTGACCGACTAAGTAGCCAGCCGTCATGTACATCAAATTTTGATACTGATAGACACTCCGCAATTCATGATTAGGTTCGAGATACTGTAAGCGCTCAACTATTTCTTTACGAGTCAAAGAACTGTTATACCACATGAACAAATGCTCGGGTAAGCCAGAACGATGAGTGACCAGGTCACGGAGAGTCATGTGTTCACTAGCATAGGAATCGTATAGTTTAAACGTGGGCAGATAATGTCTAACTGGTTTATCCCAATCTAATTTTCGTCGCTGAGCCAAGATGCCCATAGCCATTGTGGTAAACGCTTTAGTGCAAGACCCAATCGGAAAGATGGTTTTAGAGGTTACTTTTAAGCCTTTTTCTACATTCCTAAAACCAAAGCCTTCACAAAAGATGATCTCGCTATCGTGAACAATAGCGACAGCCAGCCCTGGGACTTTCCACTCTTCCATTCTCTGGTTAATAAAATTACTAAGACCTTCCATTAGTTGCTCTCCATTGATGTTAATTTCAGAAGTTTCGACGCCAGTTGCTCATCTGACTCCCCACACTTCCCACACTTCCCACACTCCTCCCACTCCCCTTTCCCCAACTCCTCCTTGTCCTGTTTATTGATAATCACTTAATTTCCCCATGGCAAATTAAGTGAAGCGGGTCACCATTGGCGGTAAAATTAGATAAGATAGGTATATCTACTAGAGAAAAATTACTTATGGCTAGTGGTAAATCCCAGACTCCCGCAACTCTGTCTTACCGCGAATTGCAAATCATCGAACATGTAGCGGCTGGTTTAACCAATCTCGAGATCGCCCAGGAGCTGGCAATCAGTAAGCGCACTGTTGATAATCATATCAGTAACATTCTGACCAAAACCTGCACTGATAACCGGGTTGGTTTGGTTCGTTGGGCCTTAAAGTGGGGCAAAGTTTGCTTGAATGATGTCAATTGCTGTCCTTTACCAGCCCCTGGTCAAACCCAGTGATACCAATCACTCATCCAGTCCCGGAGATTATTGAATCATTACTTACTGATAGTTTTCAGAACTGATAGCTTTGAGAGTCGGCTTGATGCTAGGATTAGGCAGTTTTGCTCAGGTTTATTTAATTAAGTTGGTTTAACTAATTTTATTTTTTCAAGCCACCAGTTCAGCACCTCAGGGGCTCTCTTAACCGCCCAGCTACAGAGCAAGAAACCCATGATTATGTAAGTCACACTGGCATAATTAGTTTAGTTGTCCAGGGTGACTTATAGGCTTTTGGCTGACTGCTGATCACTCAAAGCTGATCACTCAAAGCTGATCACTCAAAGCTGATCACTCAAAGCTGATCACTCAAAGTTGACCGCTCAAGGTATATCTTAAGTATATCTTAAGATATTTTTAGCGATCGCGGGCAATCTTTCTCTAGGATGTCCCATACCTGTTTAGGGGTTAGGGTAGATCTCGTAGATATCTAGACTGCTATTCCTTTCGTTCTACCACTACTTTCAATCGAGCCGCCAATGCCCCGATCGCTCCCAGGGGGAGTAACCAAGGAGCCAAGAAAATAGCAGTAACTCCTCCTAATACGCCAAAAGTTAGCGGAATCTCCAACAAAATCCGATCCTGCTCATTTTTGATCATAATTCGGCGAATATTCCCCTGATTAATTAGGTCTTTAACTTTGTCAATCAGGTCATTACCACTAATACTGAATTCTTCGACACTGACCTTTGGTTGAACATCTGCCTCTACGGAATTGGAGTGATTGTTAATTTGTTGATCAGTTGGTTCATTCATGGTAAGCTGCTAAGGCACCGGCTTGGTAATTATGGTCATTACTTTTCTACATTAGCTCGAAAATAATTGTTAGTGTTGATACAAAATGCTAGAAGACTGGTGGTAAAGCATTTTGGGTTTTATAATATATATTCGAGATGTTCGTTCTATAATTGTTTGACACCGCTGTGACTAAAACCCCCCTACCCCTTAGTATCGGCGACCAGAGGGACCAAGCGACCCAACAACCGGACGCTTTGGGACGTTTTGGTAAATTTGGTGGCAAGTATGTTCCAGAAACCTTGATGCCTGCTCTAAGTGAACTAGAGCAGTCTTTTGAGCAATACCGTAATGACCCGGATTTCCAACAGGAACTACAACAACTGCTGCGAGACTATGTGGGACGTCCTAGTCCTCTGTATTTTGCTGAACGTCTGAGTAACTACTATACCAAATCTGATGGTAGTGGACCACGGATTTATTTAAAACGGGAAGATTTAAATCACACCGGTGCTCACAAGATTAATAATGCTCTGGCTCAGGTATTGCTAGCCCAGCGCATGGGTAAGCGGCGCATCATTGCTGAAACGGGAGCGGGTCAGCATGGTGTGGCTACCGCAACAGTATGTGCTCGATTTGGTCTCGAATGCGTCATTTATATGGGCGTTCAGGACATGGAACGGCAATCCCTGAATGTGTTTCGGATGCGGCTACTGGGAGCAACGGTGCAACCGGTATCGGCTGGGACTGGTACTCTCAAGGATGCTACCTCGGAAGCGATTCGAGATTGGGTGACAAATGTGGAAACTACTCACTATATCCTTGGGTCAGTGGCAGGTCCTCATCCTTACCCAAAAATGGTACGGGATTTCCATGCTGTGATTGGCCAGGAAACTCGCGCTCAATGCTTGGAAAAGTGGGGCGGTTTGCCGGATATTTTGTTAGCTTGTGTCGGAGGTGGCTCCAATGCCATGGGCCTGTTCCATGAGTTTGTTAATGAACCCTCTGTGCGGCTGATTGGAGTAGAAGCAGCAGGCGCTGGTGTAGATTCTGCTAAACATGCGGCTACTCTAACTAAGGGACGACCAGGAGTGTTGCACGGGGCAATGAGTTATTTGCTCCAAGATCAGGATGGTCAGGTGCTCGAAGCTCACTCGATTAGTGCTGGATTGGACTATCCTGGTGTTGGTCCAGAGCATAGCTATTTGAAGGATAGCAGTCGGGCAGAGTATTATAGTGTTACAGACAAAGAAGCGGTGGCTGCGTTTCAACGCTTGTCTCAGCTGGAGGGAATTATACCGGCACTGGAAACATCTCATGCGATCGCATATCTCGAAACTCTATGTCCCCAACTAAGTGGTAATCCCCAGATCGTGATTAACTGTTCCGGTCGCGGTGATAAGGATGTGCAAACTGTTGCTAAATTTATGTCAGCTCAGACCTCGAAAGATTAAGAAAATAAAAAATACATAGGAAATGTGGACTGTCAAGGGTAAATTGTAAACTACGATACAGTAATTCCTAGAAATTAGAGCCCAGCTTTTAGCCAGCCTGCTCATGCCAACACCATTGCTCAAGATTAGTTTGGGAATGCTGATCTTTGCTGTGGAATTAACCCAAGTTTTTATCAAGGGTGGTTAACTCTAGTAACCACTGTGATTTATTTGCTAGTTATGGTGCTATAACATCGCTTTACAGCGATAACTAAAACTACTAACTGACACTACTAACTGACACTACTAACTAACACTACCGGTAGTGGTTAGTCTCAGTGGTTACTGTCATCTTAACGAATAACTATGCCGTAGACCTTCTGATCATGGGAACAGAAACGGTACCCCATAGGAGCATCGAATAAACCAAATCCTGGGAGTTATCCCTAACAATACTATCGCATCAATACTATCGCATCAAACATTATCCCATCCAACAAACTTCTAGAACCTACAACCTATAACCTTTGAACCAATGACCAACACAACTGTAATTGAAGAATTGAAGGATTTTCAAGTTTGCGATCGCGATTTACCCGAATCTATATGCCAAGAGTATCTAAGGGCAGATTCCCTCGCCGTGGATACGGAAACCATGGGACTGATTTACCAACGCGATCGCTTATGTCTTGTACAGCTGTGTGATCCACAAGGACGAGTCACCTTTGTCCGCATTGACAAAGGACAAACAGAAGCACCCCGATTAAAACAGTTGTTAGAAGCGACTAATGTGCTCAAAGTGTTTCACTTTGCTCGGTTTGATGTCGCTATGCTCAGGCAAAATCTCGGTATTGAAGTCAATCCTGTATTCTGCACCAAGATTGCTAGTAAGTTAGCCCGCACCTATACTAGTAGCCATGGTCTCAAAGAATTGGTCAAAGAGCTAGAACGGATAGATTTGGATAAAAGTGCTCAGAGTTCTGACTGGGGTAATGTCGCTAACCTCTCCGATGAGCAGTTGGAATACGCTGCTAATGATGTACGCTACTTGTTAAATGTGCGGCAAAAACTGATCAATATGCTGGAACGGGAAGACCGGTGGGAATTAGCTCAACAGTGCTTTGAGGCGTTACCGACTATGGTATCTCTCGATTTGTTGCACTATCGAGATGTATTTGAACATTGAACAATCGGCGTTGGTGAATCTTCTTTTGAATAGGAGTAGAGTGGGCATCCTGCCCGCCTGGGAATATATTGAAACTGGCAAGATGCCAGTTCCACCAAGATGCCCGTTCCACCAAGATGCCCGTTCCACCAAGATGCCCGTTCCACCAAGATGCCCGTTCCACCAAGATGCCCGTTCCACCAAGATGCCCGTTCCACAAAAGTCTTAAAATCATTCCATTATTAAGCAACGCCGAATAATCAGAGACTGTTCAGAAAGTAGATATTAAAACACTGATTAGTCCCTGACTATTGGTGGGTTACCGGAGATAGCTCCTACAGTCTCGTTGCCTAACTTAACCGATGCCAGGAGCTAAGCAAAGTTTAACAAACAGTTTCCAAGCTCCAAAATCCAACTTAAACTAGTAGAGGGGGGTGTGACCCATAGCCCCTCCAGGAGATACCAGTGAAACGTATGTTTAGTTGGAAACGTGCCCAAATCCCCTTGTGTTTGGGTGCTTTTTTGATATCAGTACTGATTAGCCTATTAACCATAGCACCTAGTCAAGCACAATCTCAGGCAACTAAAACCTTGCCGCGATTGGAGATTACCCAAGGATGGCACTATCTCTGGGGTGATGTTTCTATCAATAACCTCCATAATGCCAAGCTTTGTCCTAAGCTCGAGATTTCCAACGGCGACCCTTGCTGGAAAGAATTTACGTTTCCAGAAAGACTATGGAAGTCACCGCAAGATCAACAGCAAAACAATGTTTGGTTAGGGGTTAGGTTACCAGAGGGTAAATTGCAATCTCCCACTCTTTATCTCGGAGCAGTTCCGAATATACTAGAAGCTTATTTAGATGAGCAACTGATTTATACCCGATTATCCCCTAACTCATTGCCTCCAGGTCATGGTGAAGGGTATCAATGGCCAATTGTTCCTCTTGATTCAAATTTTTCCGGCAAATCATTGTTCATTAATGTTTATGTCGGTGGTGATCAGTCTATTTACATCGGTTTTTTCGACCGGATAGTTATTGGTTCTAAATTTAACGTAATTCGGTGTTTATTCAAAGACGAAATAAGCACTATTTTAGGCTGCATTTTTATTTTAATTGGGCTGTGGTTTAGTTTAACCTGTCTATTCCGGTCTCAAGATAAACGATTGATTCTAGCCTTTGCATTATTAGCCATAGCTGGTGGCATTTACAACCTTAGCCAATCAACCATTGTTCCCTTATTATTTAAGGATTCAATGAATTGGGAGTATAGTCGATATACGGCTTTTTGTTTTCTTCCTATTCTGAGCCTGATTGGTTTTGAACAAATATTTGGTTCAGGGTATTTTTCCATCATCCAGCGGTTATGGCAAATTCACATAATTTATTCCGTAATTTCTTTAGGATTAATTTTTATCTACAACAGTTCCTGGTTGTATGAGATATATATTGATCACTACCTGCTCCTGGCTAGTACAATAATTTTATTGATCCATGCTATTCCTATAGCTATTAATAAGAGAAACTATTATGCGAAAATATTTAGTTTAGGATTATCTATCCTGGCTATAACAGCAATGCATGATATTTTAGTTTATCGCTTTGAACCGGAAAATTGGTATCAGCGATTCTATCCTTGGGGAATGTTGCTTTTTATCCTATCCTTAGGATTAATTTTAGAACGACGATTTGCTGAAACCAGGCGACTGCTAAAGGAATATAACCAGAAACTAGAAACCAAGAATGCTGCTCTTCAGGAAATGGATCAGCTCAAAAATGAATTCTTAGCTAATACATCTCATGAACTGAAAACACCTCTGAATGGCATTATCGGCATCGCTGAATCTCTGATTGATGGAGCAACAGGTGAGTTATCCCAGTCAACAGCATCTAATCTTTCTCTGATTGTCTCTAGTGGCAAACGGTTAACTCAGCTTGTTAACGATTTACTGGATTTTTCTGCCCTCAAGCATAAACAAATCAACCTGAGAATCAAGCCAGTGGGGATGCGAGAAATCACAGAAGTTGTTTTATTGCTATCCCGTCCCCTTGTGGGTAATAAAAACCTACAACTGATTAATCAAGTTTCCTCATCGAGTCCCCCTGTGGATGCTGATGAAAACCGACTCCAACAGATTCTCTATAATTTGGTGGGTAATGCCATTAAATTTACTGAACGTGGTACCATTAAAGTATCAGCAGAGGTGGTCAATTCTTATCTTAAAATTACCGTTTATGATACAGGGATTGGTATCCCACCTGATAAAGTAGACCGAATTTTTGAAGCTTTTGAACAAGGGAATGGCTCCATTAATAGGAAATATGGAGGAGTGGGGTTAGGTTTAGCTGTTACTAAAAAACTGGTGCAGCTCCACGGCGGAAATATTGATGTGGAGTCTACGCCAAACCTTGGCTCACGGTTTAGTTTCACTCTACCGATATCAAAGGGTAAAGTAGAGAGGAAACAGCGAGAGGAAGTTTCCCAGGTTCAGAATTATTTGGCGATGGCAAGTGACTCTGAACACTTGATATCTGATCACCTGATATCTGATTACCTGATGTCTGATCACCTGATATCTGATCACCTGATATCTGATCACCTGATGTCTGATCACCTGATATCTGATCACCTGATATCTGATCACCTGATGTCTGATCACCTGATGTCTGATCAGAACTTATCACCACCAACTATGAAAGCCTTGAAAATCTTGATTGTAGATGATGAACCAGTAAATCTTCAGGTTTTGGTCAACCATCTTTATCTGCAAAACTATAAGATTACTAAAGCAGTTAATGGCGAAGATGCATTCACAAAAATTACCCAAG